>JBDNHP010000290.1:0-5075 GCA_041688765.1 Flavobacteriales bacterium | reverse complement strand
CAATGCGTATACCTCTGAGCATTTGCATGTTAAAAAGGCTAGTGGCGGTTTTACTTCGTTTAGTTTTGAGCCAAATCTGAGCAACACTCAATTGGTAAGTGACGTAGTTGCGATGCGCGATTACAATCAAGTTTGGCTTATTCTGCCCAATGGTAAAGGGATTGCGGTATTAGATCACAAAGGCACTATAAGTAACACCAATGATGACGAATTTATAATACTCAGCACTGAAGAAGGTGCAGGTGCATTGCCATCAGCGGACGTTTATGCCATTGAAGAAGATCTGGATGGAGAAATATGGGTTGGAACATCACAAGGGCCGGCGGTTTTTTACACCCCGTCCTCTTTGTTTTCTGACGACAATTTTGATGCTCAACAAATTTTAATTGAGCAGGATGGCAATATTCAACTATTACTAGAAACAGAATTGATTACATCCATAGAAATTGACGGCGGAAATCGCAAGTGGATTGGCACATCCAGCGGAGGAGTGTTTTTGATGAGTCCCGATGGATTGGAGCAATTATCCAGATTTACAGTTGATAACAGTCCCCTTTTATCTAATTCTATTAATGATATTGCAATCAATCAAGATAATGGTGAAGTTTACTTCAGCTCTGATAAAGGACTTATATCATTCAGAGGGACGGCGACAAATTTTGATCCTGAAATAGAAAATATTAAAGTTTTTCCCAATCCGGTAAGACCAGAGTATTCAGGTGTAATAACTATTGATGGACTAGCCTATAACAGCGACATAAAAATCACGGACGTAAGCGGAAACTTTGTTTTCGAAACTCGCTCTAACGGTGGAAGAGCAACATGGAATGGTCAAGATTATAATGGTCAGCGCGTAGCAACAGGCATCTATTTGGTATTTGCTACAACGCTTGATGGGGAAGTAGGAAATGTGGGTAAAATCGCATTTGTGCAATAATACCCTCATGTACTTGCTAATCTTAGTTACAATCTGCGCCGAAATAAGTTAAGAATGAAAGCAGATCATTTGTATTCACTTCGCTATCTCCGTTCATGTCTGCGAAACAAGCTACTGTGCAACCATACTCCGAAAGCAAGAAAAGTAAGTCATTGGTGTTGACAAAATTATCGGCATCAAAATCACCCGGACAATCATTGCAGTTGTAGGTGCAACTTCCGTCTTCACAACCTGCGGCGGCATTGTAATTACATGCAATTAGATCAGTACATCCCGGATATGTGCATGAGCCATCATTCATATTGGCATCTGGATTATAATTACAAGCTGAAGGATTGGTGCAACCTTCAATAATAATAAGCTCTACGCAAAAAACATGACTAGCTTCTGAGCCATAATTTGGATTTCCCATTTGAACCAGCACATTTCCGTACATGTCTGTCATATTATAATTTCCATTCAGCCCACAGCCTCCATACATTGCACCAGCTAATCCATCACCAAAAGAATCTGAAATTCTGAAAGTATAGCACGCGTCACTCAAACATCCATTCCAGGTATAAGTGATCTGATCGCCATAAGAATTAGGCAATACCGATGCTACTACATTATTATTGTTATCGAGAATTTGCCATGACACTTCTTCTCCCCAGCAATCGGTAAGAATATTGAGTTCAACATCCACGCATGGATAGATGCATAAGTTATTATCAATATCAGCATTCAAATCATAATTGAGAGCAGCAGGGTCTAAACAGCCTGCAAGCAACGCGGAGCAATTGTCAGTAGTAAAAGTTATTGTTAAATCAGTATAATCCGAAGTAGAATAATAGAACTCATATTCTGTATTAGCTTCAAGACCTAATAAATCGAAAACACTGTTATTATTATTGACGATAATGCCCTGAGATGGCAAATTGATGCATGTAAAATTAGCATCACCTGCGGCTCTGTAGCAAATGTCTTCAACCTGACAATAGTTCTGACTCATCTCAAAATCCAATGAAATCAGAGGTACAACAGAATCACTTATTTCATCATAAACACAAGAAACATTGTAATTAAGTGAAACATGCTGACAAGGTTCTATTGGTCCACAATTATTCAAAAGGAGATCAATACTATTTCTTACGTTTAATCGTCCACCGGTAGCCACTTCTGCAGCGAGATTGGCCACAGGATCTACGCCATCGAATAAGTATTGTCGCACCAATGTGGCAGCCAGCTCAGGGTTAGCTAGAGCAAGATCCGCCAAATCAGAACAAGGAGCTGAATACATCAAAGCAATGGCCCCTGCCACACAGGGAGAGGCAAAACTGGTTCCTGAAGTAAAGGAGTAATTAGACGATCCGCTTGGCAGGTAAACACTTTCACCGGGAGCACCTAAGTCAATGGTATTTACACCATAACCCGAAAATGTTCTCACATCGCTGCTATTTGTGGCAGTAACTGATATCATATAATCACTAGAACAAGCTGTAGGCATATCTCCTACTACATCAATATTCACATTATTATTTGCAGTTGCGCCACAGTTTAACACACCAATTTGTCCCAGAGCCTCATACATTGCACACCAGGCAGGATAATTGGCAGGATTTGCATTGTCAATTCCCCATGAAGCATTGGTGGCCACTACAAAAGCTCCTTGAGCACCATTGCTGGTATTGTAGAGATTTCGCATGTCGTAAGCATATTCATACGCTGCAATCACATTTGCCTCGCTGATTCCACCCATTTGAACCTGCATAATTCTAACATTCCAATTGACTCCTGCTCCCCCTATAGAATTGTTGCCACGAGCACCAATCATTCCACTCACTGCTGTACCATGTCCCCCGGCACTGATATTGCCATTTCCATTTGCAACATTCCAACCATTAAAATCATCGACATAACCATTACTATCATCATCAATACCATTGCCGGCAATTTCAGATGAATTAACCCAGTGATTTGCAATTAGATCATTATGGTTATAGTTAGAACCACCCCCTTCAATTACACAAACCACAATTTCATCTCCATTAGCGGTAAATCCACCGGTAGTAATATCCCAAGCCAAATCAGAATCTATGTCGTTATCGCTACCATCAACATGGTGCCATTGAGTAGCAATTGAAGGATCATTTGGAAGAATTCGCTCTGAAATTAGATGATTAAACTGAGCAAAAAGAACAGCATAATGGGCGTTAATTCTCGCTTTTAGTAAGGATGCATCAACTTCTTCATCAGCGAAAGAGAACAAATAAATTCCTTGGCTGTCGGATAGAATTTGAGCGGAACGAAGACCTACAAATTGTCCATTCAGTTGTTGAAAATCCTTCAAAACCTCGTCAGGCTTGTATCCCGGAGCAAGTTGAACAATCAATTGCCCATCAATATAAGGGGTTTCTTGAGCTTCTGAAGTTAACACGATCAATAATAGCAAAGTAAGCGAAAGGAATTTTGAGCCTAACATAAAGGTTATATTTTTAATGCCTATAAACATACTAAATTACAAAGAAAAAGTTTCATGGACCCTCAAGTTGTTTTCAAATTATTGGAACCCTGAATTACCAATGCGAATTAAAACTATATTCAATGTCTTGAAGTAAAGCAAAAACCTATTTCATAATATGCAAAATCGCATTTCCAAAATAAGCTCCAAACTTCCTGAAGTTGGCATCACCATTTTCAGTGTGATGTCTAAACTCGCTCAGGAGCACAATGCTATAAATCTGAGCCAGGGATTTCCGGGTTTTGACATTGATCAAAAGCTGTTGTCCAAAGCTCAGTATTACCTTGGAAGGGGCTTAAATCAATATGCTCCAATGCAAGGCATTCCAGAGCTCCGAAAGCGCGTAAGTAAAATGAAAGAAGAGCTCTACGGAAGGTATTACGACCCCGCAGAAGAAATAACGATTACTTCAGGTGGTACACAGGCCATTTTCACAAGTATTATGGCCTTGGTGCGAGAAGATGACGAAGTCATTTTATTTGAACCCGCCTATGACTGTTACGCTCCTGCGGTTGAACTTGCTGGAGGAAAAACAGTGTATTGCTCTCTGCAAGCCCCAGATTACAACATCCCCTGGAATCAAGTTCAAAAACTGATCAATCATAAAACCCGCATGATTGTGATTAACAATCCTCATAATCCATGTGGTACTGTTTGGACCCAAGAGGACTTGTTACAACTTGATAAAATTACCAGGGACTCCGATATTATAGTTTTGAGCGATGAAGTATACGAACATATCGTTTTTGATCATAAGAAACATTACAGTGTTTCCACTAATCCTCCATTAGCTGAACGAAGTATTATTGTAGGCTCATTTGGTAAAACTCTGCATGCAACCGGCTGGAAAATCGGATATTTTGCAGCTCCGGCCCAAATAACAGCAGAAATAAGAAAAGTGCATCAATACAATGTGTTTTGCTGCAACACTCCTTTGCAATATGCCATTGCGGACTATCTGGAAGATCCAGAGGTATATCTTGGTCTTTCGGATTTCTATTGCAAAAAAAGAGACTTCTTTCTCGAACAAATAAAAAATAGTAAATTTAAATTTAAACCAAGTGCTGGAAGTTATTTTCAATTGCTTGACTATTCTAAATTAAGTCCATTAGATGATGT
This sequence comes from Flavobacteriales bacterium, assembly GCA_041688765.1. Taxonomy (GTDB): domain Bacteria; phylum Bacteroidota; class Bacteroidia; order Flavobacteriales_D; family Sanyastnellaceae; genus JBDNHP01. The sequence continues at coordinate 519 of JBDNHP010000290.1, read as the reverse complement.
AAGTATCGCCAAGAAATGGACCTTGGAAAAAGGAATCGCTTCCATTCCAATATCTGTATTTTTTCATAACAAACAAGATCAACAGATGCTCCGGTTTTGTTTTGCAAAGGACGATGAAATACTTATGAAAGCCGGACTCATATTATGTAGTATTGAATGAAGCCAGAAGCATCAACTAGACTCGTTCGAGAACCATGGTTCTGGTTTGTGCTTATACTCGGAACAGTGCTTAGGGTTTGGGACCTAAACGCCATACCATTCAGTCATGATGAGTTTAGTGCTCTGTATCGACTCAATTTCAAAACATTTTATGAATTTATAAATAAAGGGATCAAACATGATACTCATCCCGCTTTTGTGCAAAGTTTTCTTTGGGTATGGGTTAAACTTTTCGGCATGAAAGAATGGGTAGTAAAATTGCCCTTCATTATTGCCGGTTGTGCCTCATTGGTTTTGATTATTGTGATCGGGAAAAAATGGTTTAGCTCTACTTCAGGGCTACTCAGCGCCTCTGTTTTT
>JBDNHP010000289.1:0-2746 GCA_041688765.1 Flavobacteriales bacterium | reverse complement strand
AGCACGGCAAAGTTGCGATTTACAAATCAGGATTCAAATGATAATAGTCACCTCTTCTTTAAGGCAAGAAAATTTCTCTAGAAAACAAAAAGTCGCCCTCAAGGAGCGACTTTTTGTTTAGATTTAATTTAGTTTCTAATCAGCAATTTGAAATCTGAATACAGCGTTATAGCTTTCGCTAATAAGTCTACTCATATATATTCCACTGCTCATTCCGTTAGTATTCATTCTGAAAACAGAACCAGCTTCGTCATTAAGTTGGATAGACTTAACAAGGGCACCATTAATTCCGAAAACCTGAATAGTAACAGCACCTTTGATTTCGCTCAAATCAATATTCAAGTCAGAACCTGATAAAACAGGATTCGGGAATACTGTTAATTCACCCATACTGATTTCGGCAAGTCCAACCGGATTGAGATTGATGTCAAAGAAATCTTCGATCAATAATCCGTCTGTGAAATTGCTTGCATCATCTACCAAATTCGAAATAGAAACATCTGTACCTTCAAAGTTGAAATTGCTATCTACAACATCATAAACAGCTCTGTAGGTGCCGCTATTCAACCATGAAGACTCTGACTCATTTAGTTCCAGTGTGAAATCGAAAGCGCCTAATTCAGGGAAATCAATTGCCGGATCAAAAGTCATATCCATTTGATCATCAAAAATGATAAGCAAACTAAAAGTTCCATCACCTACCAGTGATTCATTTACCAAGTAGTCATTTGCTGTTATCGCAATCACTTCAGGGTTTTTAGTGTCAATGTCAAACAAATCAATCATGCTAGGTTCAATCATATCATTACCTGCTGCATCGCGACAAATATCTGTTTCAACTGTTAAGCCTGGAAGATCAAAGTTGGAGTCCGTTACATCATAAACAGCAACAAACTCTAAGCCTGAAAGCCACATGCTTTCCGTTTCGTTTAATTCGAGTGTACTCGAAACATCGGCGTTAGGGAAAGCAACAGCAGGAATTGCAGAAACGTCCATTAATTCATCAAAGCCAAAACTGATAGAGAAACCTGCAACACCTGCATTGGCATCTGCAATAATCTCTACACTTGGAGTGCTACTAATAACGTTCGGATTTTTAGTATCAATGCTGAATAAATCTGCAAATACTGCTTCTGATTCGTTGTTGCCATTAATATCCGTTGCTCCTGTAGAGTGCACATCAATCTCAAAAGCTTCAACACCGGCATCTACAGCATCAAACACGGCTATGAAGGTCATATCATCAGACCAGGTACTTGCAGCTTCATTTAATGTTAATGATCCATTAATACTAGGTTCAAAACTGAATGAAGGAGTAGTTCCTTGATCCATTATCTGATCATAGGTTACAGTGAAAGTTATTGCCATTTCCACAGCGGACGCATCATTAATAAGCGCAACATCCGAAATGGTGGTTGTAGCATCTGGATTATTGGTATCTACCATCAACTGATCATAGTACAAATAAGTCTTTTGCATTTTGGCTTCTAAATCCTGAGCTCCATCAATTCGGAAATCGATGGCGTTGAGGTCTTCGTTGGCATCTAATACTGTGAAGTGAGCTTCATACGTAGTGAGTGATGTCCAGTTTCCACCATCAGCAAGCAAAGTAGTGCCTAGTGGATTGGTGGCAGGGAATGTAATAACAGGAGCAATTCCCGGATTCATGCCTTCATTGTAGGTAATTGTCAGAACATAGTCAGTACCAACTTCTGCATCTGTAATAAGATCATAATTGGTTTCAACCGTTACAATTGCAGGAAGTCCTGGATTCATAAAATTTTCAGCATAATCGAATGCTTCTGGTCCTAATTCCATTCCGATTAAACGGCCAGGAGTATCGTCGCAAGGAGGGTGAATGCCACCCCAGATGCGAGAAAGACTGCATTGGTCGGAAGCATCTTGATAAGTAGCCCACTGAAGGGTTACATCCATAGAAGGGCCTTCTTCAAAATGAAGAAATTCATTCATTGGAGCATGAAATTCACCCATTCCACCCGGAAAATAACTATCGCCGGTAATAAGAGTCATCACTTCAGCAGCAGTTCTGGAGAAAGTAGAGTGACCTGACATATAGCCTGCGAAAGGTGGAGACACAAAAGTAGGTCGTTGATAAGGCCACCATTCTTTAGCCATTATCCATCCAACACCAGCATAGTCTGTTTCAACATTGTCAATGGCGAATGGTCCTAACCATGTCCAAATCTTAATTTCATTAACGAATTCATCATTATCTCCAGCTAAAGGATCTCCCGGCTGAATCTGCTCAATTTTACCTGGCATTAATGGGAATCCTGCTGGATGGTAACGCGGTAACTCAGGGTCTGAGCATTGTCCTTTTTCAGCCATAAAACGAATAGCGGAAACTGGGCGAACATAATCATAGTATCCTTTGATTGCCCAACAAGTAACCGCAGCATCGTGCATTGCGCCGCCAAGTGTAAGATGAGATTTTACATCCCATTCGAGATCGTCTAAGATTTCACCTTGGCCATTCCAACGTTTTTCGAACAAAGGATGATCATCTACATAGTGCAAAATGGAAAACCAGTGTCCTGGAGGAGTTTCGGATGCTGGCCCATCAGCCCAAAATTCAGCCAAAACACGAGCATAGTCGCCGCGCGGTACCATTTGAGGCTCATACGCTAGACCAGTAGCCGGGTTAATTGCATGACCAAGACTCGGGTCTCCACCATCTAATATATTATGAAAATCAGGTATACCATCAAAATCGGCCGGGATCAGT
>JBDNHP010000022.1:0-3428 GCA_041688765.1 Flavobacteriales bacterium | reverse complement strand
GCTTGCTGCCCTGTTGCTAATATCCTTATATCGGGGGTGCTTTTCGGGGATGAGAGCTAAAGAACTATCATAATAAGCCTGAGCATCCGGATATTGGCGTTCTTCAAAATAAACATCTGCCAGTTTTAGATAAGATTTCCCTTTCTGCTTATCATTTCCCTTATTTTCTTTTAATGAGAGATGCAAATTTTCAACGCCCTCTTCATTGTTGCGCTCTTCGAGGAAAACCCCAGCCAAAGCATAGTATATTTGATCGCGGTAATCAATGTTTTTATCATCCTTCAGCATCTTTTCAAGCTTCTCCTTGATTATGGTGCTGTTTCCTCCCCTTCTGCTAAATGCCTGTGCCTGATTAATTTGGGCATAGAAAGACAATTCATACTCCGGTTTAAGTTTCTGAACTGTTTCGTAAAGGTCAATTGCTTTTTGAGAATCTTCAATTTTTTGATATATCTGGGCCAAAATAAACGTGGGGCGAGCCCTTTTCTTTTTCCTTTTGATATGCGAAATGGCGGATTCCATTTCTATTGCTGCCTTTTGATACTCCTCACGTCTCAGGTAATAATCTGCCTGAATCATATAATAGTCTGCCAAAATCTCATCGTCTAAATCCTTAATAACACTAACTTTAAGGAGTTCATTATTAGCACCAGATAGATCGCCAAGTTCCATATAAGTCCTAGCTAACCAAGTACCCGCTTGGGCCGTCATGTCTTTGTTTTTAAACTTTCTGCTGCAATAGCGAAAAAGTTCCTCTGCTTTATAATAATTGCCCTTGTAGAAATAGGCCTTGCCGATCAGAAAATAGTTGTCGTCAATCCAATGATTCATTTCCGGATGATTCATTTTCCGCTTTTCCCGATCGCTCACATCCATTGTGTGACGCTCCACTACTTTGCTCGACTTTTCGATAGCTCTTTCAAGCTGGGGATAAACGGCTCTGGCTTTTTCTTCGGTACCATAAACGAATAAGGGAAGAATTTCATCATAATCTTCCTCATGATCGGCCAAAAGCTTCGTTGTAGCTTCTTTAATACTCTCTTTTGCGTAGAAAAACCCGTTGTAACGCGCTGTAGTATTGTGATAAATTCTATAAGACAAGCCGTCCTTCTCTGTGGTACAAGCACCAAAGAATACAAGGAGAACAAGGGCTCCTGGGAAATATTTCGTACAATTAGCGATCTGCAAGGTTATTGTTTAAAGCTATGCCCTATTAACGAAAAGGAGACAAAATTATTTTATTTTTCGATGCTTTACACAATAATCTAATGCAATCATCGCTTTTTCGGATATTTACAACAAAAATCTTTTGGCCGAAAGAGCTCCCAAACAACGCGTCGATATTCCCTGGCATAAGCGAATTCGAAACCGAAATCGCTTGATACTGCTGGATGAACAGACTTTTGAAGAACAATGGTCCCTTTCAGTGTCTGCCCTTCACCTTATTACTCTTTTGCTAGGTTTTGCCGCAATTGTTGCCGCAATTGTTATTCTGGCCTTTATTTATACCCCCATTAAAAATGTAATTCCGGGTTATACCGATAAAAAATGGAGACAAGATGCCAATTATTCCAGAAAACAGGTTGACTCATTACTAAGAATTTCTCAAGATCAAAATCGCTATATCCAAGATTTGAGAACCGTTCTTTCTGGCGGTTTTGTCAGAGACACCAGTTCCAGTTCAACAACTCAGGTGGGTGAATCAGACATCCCGGAATATGTTATGTCTATTGAAGATTCTGCGCTCAGGGCTAGAATTGCCGAGGAAGATCGGTACAACCTGAGTTTTATTCCAGGACAAAAAAGTGCTTCAAGCTCCTCAAAAACTTACCTTTTCAATCCTTTAGCCGGAAGCTTGTCGAGCCCATTTAACTCAAAAATTGGTCATTTTGGACTAGACATCATTGCCCCTATGAACTCCATTATTAAAGCTGTTCAGGAAGGCACTGTTGTAATTGCTTCTAGGACTTCAGATGGGGGCTATACCATTCAAATTCAACACCCCGCAAATTTAATTTCGGTTTATAAACACAATTCAGTGTTACTTAAGAAAACCGGCGACAAAGTAGAGCCGGGTGATGCCATTGCTATAATAGGAGATTCTGGCGAACACAGCGATGGACCACACCTTCACTTTGAGTTATGGAAAAATGGTGTACCCGTTAATCCGGAAGAATATTTGGTTTTCGATAATCCTTGATTTAGCTAAGCTGCAGATCAAAATCAGTCAGCTTAATAAACTCCTTGATTCTTGAGTCTATTAGTCCGCTATTCAAGTCAAACAATCGGTCGGTTCCGAATTTCTCACATGCAAAAGAGGCCATAGCAGATCCTACAATGATGGCTCTTTTCAAGTTTTCAAATGAAAGGTCACCTGTTTGAGCTATGTAGCCAATAAAACCTCCTGCGAAAGTATCTCCTGCGCCGGTAGGATCTATTACGTCTTCTAAAGGAAGCGCTGGGGCAAAGAAAACACGGTCATTATCAAACAACAATGCGCCATGTTCTCCCTTTTTAACGATCAATACATTAGGCCCCATGGTCAAAATTTTTCTGGCTGCTTTCACTAAAGAGTGTTCTCCACTCAATTGTCGGGCTTCAGAATCATTAATGGTAAGCACATCAACCTCCTTAATAACCTTCAACAATGGTTCAAGGGCAATATCCATCCAGAAATTCATTGTGTCGAGCACAATTAATTTTGGTCTGTTCTTCAATTGCTTGATCACCGACATTTGCACACTAGGATCAAGATTGCCGAGCATCAAAAACTCACACTGCTGATATGCCTCCGGAACTTCGGGGCTAAATCCCGCCAAAACATTGAGGTCTGTAGCCAGGGTATCACGAGAATTCATGTCGTAATGATATTTTCCCGCCCAAAAGAAACTTTTTTCGCCTGCTTTAATTTGCAATCCGCTCTGATCAATCCCTCTCGACTTCATGTTTTGAAGCATTTCGGTGGGGAAATCGTCTCCAATCACAGAAATAAGTCCACATTCTTTAACAAAACAAGTGGCTGCCAAACTAATAAAGGTAGCCGCTCCACCTACTACTTTTCCCGAATTACCAAAGGGTGTTTCAATTGAGTCGAATGCCACCGTACCCACACTTACAAGCTTCATACATGAAAATTTCTGCAAAGATATTGTTTAGTATTAGAGATTGCCGTATTATTGCACTCCCAAATTTGGGGGGCTGTAGTTTTACAGCAAAATTCCTCGGTAGCTCAGTTGGTTAGAGCACCTGACTGTTAATCAGGGGGTCGTAGGTTCAAGCCCTACCCGAGGAGCAGGAGAAAAAGACGTGCAATTGCGCGTCTTTTTTATTCAACCTTAGGATTCAAAAGCGAGGCGCTAAAAACCGGAAATCAACTCTTTTATCTGGTTTTCTATGTTTTACATTTATTTTCTTTATTCCTTTTCAGC
>JBDNHP010000288.1:0-9566 GCA_041688765.1 Flavobacteriales bacterium | reverse complement strand
TGTAATCAGCATTAATAATGAGATTAACGATGATTACGCCAATGAGTTGATTAATGGATACGAATTTGGACTGTCTTATGCCAGAAAGAAATGGGCGAGTAATTTAAATGGCTATTATACAATATGGGCCAATCGCCCTGTAAATCAGAGCATTAGACTAGACCACCCTACGGAGCCTGGAGAGGAAGCAAGTGTGTTTATTCCATCGATTGACGCTTTGCACATGGGCATAGAATGGGATTTTGCATACAGCATAAGTCCCGCCTTCAAATTTGAAGGTTTGGCCTCCGTGAGCGACTGGACTTGGCAATCTCAAGAAAAAGGGAACGTGGTGGATCAGGATGGAACTTTGATCATAGATCCAACAAGCGGAGAGCCTTTTACATTAGAATTTGACCCAAAGGGTGTCCACGTAGGTGATGCTGCTCAATTGCAATTGTCGGGCAGTTTACGATATGAATACAAGAAAAACCTTTACATCACTGGCCGTACTACGTATTTTGATAAGAACTATGCCAATTTCAATCCTGAAGATTTAATTGGTCCTAATTCTGGGAGAGACTCTTGGAAAATTCCGGGGTACAATATGTTAGAAATTCATGCCGGCTACAAGTACAAGCTTGAAAAGGCTATGCTTTCATTAAGATTCAGTGTATTTAATGTGCTTGATGCTAGTTTCATTACTGACGCGCAAAATAATGATCAGTTTGCCGCAATTCCACTAAGCAATTTCGACGCCGCCTCTGCTACGGTTTTTTTCGGGCAAGGTCGTCGCTTCAATATATCACTCACCCTTAGTTTTTGAACATGAAAAAAATTCTAATCATCGGCCTGATTTCACCTTTCCTGGCGCAGGCACAGGATGACATTCTGGATGCTCGCAACAACTTCAATATTGGCCAAAGCGTCACCGTAACGGGCATTGTTACCAACGGCAATGAATTCGGAAGCATTCGCTATATTCAAGATTTAACTGCCGGAGTAGCCATTTATCCTGGATCTAATTGGAATGATTGGGAAGAGCCTGTAGTTGGTGACATAATAACTGTAACGGGGGTACTTACTGAATTCAATGGCCTTTTAGAGGTAGGGCCTGATCTTAGTGCTGTAGAAATTATCAGTTCTGGAAATACGCTACCAGCGCCCCAAATCATTAGTCCCGATGAGGCTTCAGAATTATACGAAGGATTACTCGTTCAGGTAAATTCATCTTTTTTTGACAATGGTGGAGCAACTATTACCGGAAATAGCACTTACAATTATAGCTCCGGTGGCGAGCAGGGTGCTGTATTTATAAGAAGCAGCAATTCACTTGTTGGAAGTATTTTGCCAATTAGCCCAGTTGACGTGATAGGCATTATGTCGCAGTTTTCCTTTGATGGTACAGGTGGGTATCAATTACTCCCCCGCGATGCTGCTGATTTTGTGTTAGGCTCAACCATTAATCTAACCAGTGCTGTAGTGCAAACAAATATGACTCAAGAAGGCTTTACATTAAGCTGGACGACTGATCAGAGCGGAACAACTGAAGTGCAATACGGCCTAACACCAGCCTTGGGAATGACTGCAAATATTGCTGGCAATACACAAAACCACAATATTGCGCTCAGTGGACTTGAAGCAGGCAGCATTTATTACGCCAAAGCAATTTCGACTAATGGTGTTGATATCGCTGAGTCTAATATTTTGCCTTACGCAACAGTATCCCAAAGCAGCGGAAGCATTGTTGTTTATTTCAACAAACCTGTAGATACCAGTGTTGCGACCATCGAAGAAGCAATTAATCTCGGTAATAATTTGAACGACACCATTGCGGAATACATCAATCGTGCTCAATACACATTGGATGCCATGGTTTACAACATCAATGATCAAACTATTGTGAGTGCTATTAATGATGCTTATGATCGAGGTGTTCAGATCAGATATATTGCCCAAGGCACTAATTTGAATGCCGGAGTTGAGCAGTTTAATGATAATATCCCCGTTTGGTTTCGTACTGATGACAATGGAAGTGGGATGCACAACAAGATAGCTATCATAGATGCTGACTATGCTGATTTAGCTACAGTTATTGGAGGATCTTGCAACTGGACAACAGAGAATTTGAATAATGACTACAATAACACGATCATTTTTCAAGATCAAAGTTTGGCGCGTGGTTACCGCATTGAATTTGAAGAAATGTGGGGAAGTAATACCATGACACCTAATGGCTTGGACTCCAAGTTTGGGCCTAATAAATCGGTGAATACTCCTAAAAAATATTTGATTGGAGGCGCCCCTATAGAAGTGTACTTCTCTCCAAGTGACAATACTACTCAGGCCATTTTGACAACGGTTATGAGTGCAAATACCAATCTTGAATTTGCATTATTAGCATTTACTCGTGATGATTTAGGAGCGGCAGTTATAGACCGCCACAATGACTTCTTTACTAATGTAAGAGGTATAATTGAACAAACGAGTGGCACTGGAAACGAATATGAAATTCTTATAGAACAAGGGGTTGAGGTGTACAGTCACCAAGGTGTAACCGGCCAAATACACCATAAATACGCTATAGTTGATCATAGTAATTTGGATTCTAACCCAACAGTACTCACCGGTTCTCACAACTGGTCTGCTTCTGCAGAGACTGTGAATGATGAGAATACTATGGTTATTCATGACGCGCGAATTGCAAACCTATTTTACCAGGAATTTTATGCTCGCTTAGTAGATTTGGATGCTATTGGTGTTGGGGAACTATTGCCTTCTGACTTGATGATTTATCCTAATCCAAGCGAAGGAAACGTAACTATTGACTTGAGCAATTTTAACTCGTTAAACAAGTTTGAGATTCTGATTACAGACGCATTTGGCCGGATAATTAAAAACATTTCAAATGCTGGCACCGATCGCATTCAGCTAGATTTGAGCGATTTAAATTCGGGTATGTACATTTTAACTGTTTCTGACAATTCCAGGATTAAACTGAGCCAGCCTTTGATTATCCAATAATTCGAACAAATCAATATTTTTGAAAGGGCTGTCTAGATTAGATGGCCTTTTTTTTATTTCGCAATCTTGAATAAATAGATCGAAAAATTACTAAATCTAGGGTCTCACAATTAATACCGTAAAGGCATCTGTAATAGTCCAACTCCGTATTACTCCATTGGTCTATTATAGCCACTCTAACGGCCTTTACCAATCTTTCATATAAAGTGTTTTGGACTATATTATAAGTGGGTTTGTTATAACTTTTAGAGATTCTATTCTCGCATGAGAAGTATGTTCATGTATTTAAAGTTAATAAGCACATCATGCGCTATTCTATGAACTTTTCCTTTTGCGAATTTCCATGTCTTACGTAGCTACTTGAAATTACCACCTATTTTTTTTCTGTCTTCCATTTCCTTGTCATTTTTATGATATAATTCAATTAATACCATTTTCTGTTCCCCTTGAAAGTAGGCACAAACCAATCTTAATCCTGAATATACGCATCTACCTTTTAATGACCTACAAGCCATTTTCTTAATTTTCATTAACAGGTATGTAATTCTAAATTATGAATACGGAAACTAAAGGGAGGCTTTTCATCCGGTGAAACTTCCAATACTTTTTTCAGCACAGTTAAATCATCATTTAGAGATCTGTACTTTTTAAAAGGCTTTTCAAGTCTTTTTTAAATTCGGCTAATTCATCAAAGGTCATTGCGCTTCAATTTCATAATTCCTGACAGAAAAAGGAGCCTCCCTGTAAAAAGCTTATTCATAGCTGATTTCTTCAGCTTCTTTTGAGGCTAACCATGGCATATCCTTGTGAGAATAGTTGCTAATGCCTGCCGCAGACCAATCACTTATTTGATTAATAACCTTGTCAATAATTTCCTTTTAACATGTTCTTCATTCTGTTAAAACAGCTTTTTCTAAAGGGAAATAGCGAGTTTGAATAAAGCCGCGATATTCTGATTTAACACTTTGCAATTGACCCCCTTGAATCATTTGAGCACTTACAGCATCTAATTTTTGTGGAACAGGCGCACAGGGCAATTTGCGATATTTGGCACCAGTTAAGTGTTCCCCATACAATTCATAGTAGTTAAAACCTCAAAAATAAAGTAATTTGTAAAGCACTGTTTCACCAAAATTTGGTTTGCCCGCGCATCTTTCAAGAATATAAAGCAAGATATTTTTTAACTTGTTTACTTGCCATTTTGGAATAGAAATTCGCTCTTCCAATTTAGCTGATTTTGCCTCCATTCTTTCTGCAACTTCCGCGCTTTCATTAAAGTGCTTTGACATAAAATTATCTAATGAAAAACCTAAAACTAAAGAGTGTTTTTGTAGTTCAAGAACATCAACACCTCTGTTTCCAAGCTCAATTTGAGCCAATGAGGGGCAGGATAATTTGATGCTTTTTGCCAAATCTTCCTGAGACATTCCTGACTGCTTTTAACAAAACCTTTGCGCTTATGCTCAATCTGTGGTTTGGGCTTGCTAAACCAGGAGCTTTTCGGCACCTTACATATACCGAGCACCAATGTTATGCAGAAGGCTTCGCCTATATACTTTGGCGCCATCATTCTCCTTTCTTCCGGTGGGATTACATTATTTTTAGGAACTCGTTCTTGATCCTGATCTTGAGTTCCTTCTCCGCTAACGATTCTTTCAGCTTTTGATTTTCATGTAACCGCTTTTTTATTTCGCTGTTGTTCATGCTCAACCTCTCGGCGAGGGCAGGTTCTCCACCTGAAGCAAACAGGTTACGCCAATTCTGAAGGGTTGGATAAGAGATGTGGTGCTTTCGAGCAGTCTCTACCCAACCAAGCTCCCTGCCCTGTGCAATGATATCAATTTTCTCTTGTGCGCTTTTTCTTTTCTTGTTCTTGATTGGTTCTAAATTAGCATTTTTTCAAACTTTAATCAGAGTCCAATCATTGAGGGGCTTGTGAGTTCCCTTCATTTTCCGAAGTCCCGTTATCCGCTGACCAATTTGATTTTGTGGCTATTTTGAGCTCATCTAAGATTTATATTAAGTGGTTTGCGAAACAAAGATTGGAATTGTTTTAATGTAAAACACTACTGTGTTTTAAAATAAGACATTTGTGCTTTGATACAAAAGATCTATTTACTATAGAAAAATCGGAAGTACCGATTGAACATTCCAAAAATACGAGCAATTGCCCTGTTTTTTCATGGTTCTTTCACCAAGTTCACTGACCTGAGATAGAATACAAGGCACACAAGGGTTTTTGAAAAGCATTTTATAAATGCTTGAACTGAGCGAATGCCTGATTAATAAAGTCTAATTAGCTCTCGCTATCCGAAATCCAACATCATAAATTGCATCCAACTCATCCACCCGCATTGCTTGTGCAATCTCCACTTCGTATTTGCCTGGAATAGGGAAGACCACATTCTCTTTATATAGAAAACGATTATCGTAAATATCTCCTCATCCGCTTCCGAACCATTTTCCACGCATATCGGCTAAGAAACACTCCATAGTATCAATAGATGTTTTCCCGTTGGGGAAACGAGTAGTTACAAAAACAAATAGATTCATGTACGGGTAATCGTCTCCGTTTCGAAGATTGATGTATAGGTTGTTTCTAGAAACCGTATCGGATACTTCAAAATTGAAAACGAGCGGTTTAGAAGACAGCCATGCCGTATCCTCCATTTTTTGGTTCTCTTCGAAAACAAGGTTTTTATCGCAAGAACTGAATAAAAACACAGCGAAAAGAGCCAAAAAAGGCAATACTTTAACTTGCAGGTTGATTGTCATTGGTGTTATCCGGTCTTCTTCCTCTATTACGGTTTGGCCTGTTCGGTCTCGGTCCGGTAGGGTGTTGTTCTTGAGATTTTGGGCCCTGAGGATTTGGGCCCTGTTCATCACGCGGGGGCCTTGGAGGGCGCGGTTCATGCGGACTCTGACCAGGATTCTGGTTCTGCTGCTTTGGTCCTGGGGCAGCTTGGGGCCTCTGTCCCTGGGGCCTGGAACCTCCTGGTTGGCCCTGCGGTTTTGGGCCTTGCAGAGCGGCGCCGGCTTCAGGATTCCTTGGCGGTCTGTTATCGGAGCCGCTGTCTCTGTTCTGAGGGTTAGGTGTTTGCTGAGTAACCCCGGTATCAGCAACAGTTCTTTGTGCGGGCTTCTTCCTTTTTTTCTTTTTAGGTTTGGTGTCAAATCGGTTAAGACTATCCTGACCAACCACATTGGAGTAGAATTCCTCCTCTTCCTCTTCTTCTACCTGAATTAGGAAATCTTTGCGGTCCTTTGGCTTTTTATTTTGTTTGTTGAGTTCAATAATCTCATTAACGGCAGAAAGACTAAGTCCGATAGGCGATGATCCAGCTCGATAATCCTCATAAATGAACCAGACCATTTTTTTAAAAATGTCGGTTTTGAATTGAACTGCCGGTCCTAATTCAGTAAAAAGCTTAGTGTTAGGCGCTGGAAAATCGCGCACTGCTTCAGCATAGGAATCCAACTCGTAATTGAGGCAACATTTGAGTTTACCGCATTGACCTGCAAGTTTTTGTGGATTCAAGGCTAGTTGCTGATAGCGTGCAGCGCTGGTAGAAACAGATCTGAAGTCAGTTAACCAAGTAGAGCAACAAAGCTCTCTACCGCAAGTTCCAATGCCTCCAAGACGGGACGCTTCCTGACGGGAGCCGATTTGTCGCATATCGATTCTTACTTTAAATGCGTCGGCGAAATGACGGATCAATTCTCTGAAATCAACTCGATCTTCAGCGGTATAGTAAAAGGTAGCGCGAGACTTATCACCCTGATATTCCACATCGCTAATTTTCATCACCAAACCATTGTCTGCCGATATTTTGCGCGCTTTGAGCATAGTATCTTGCTCAAGTTGTCGGGCTTCTTGCCACTTACTTAAGTCTTCTTCGTGAGCTTTTCGATAAACCTTTCTGATTTCGGAATTGTCTCTAACACCTTTTTTTCGGAGTTGAAATTTAACGAGTTCACCGGTGAGCGATACTACACCAATGTCATGACCTGGGCTGGCTTCTACGGCAATAACTTCGCCTATATGCAATTCCAAATCAGAAGGGCAGCGATAAAAAGCCTTCCTACTGTTCTTAAATCTTACTTCTATAATATCGAAGGGGCGTTGTCCGTTGGGCAGTTCCATACCTGCAAGCCAGTCAAAAACCTCTAGTTTATTGCAACCTGATACTCCACACGCTCCGTTATTCTTACATCCTGCGGGTAAACCACCAGAAGAGCAACTTGTACATCCCATTTTAATAGCTGTTTAAGCCTGTTAAATTCTTAGGCATCCCTACAAAGGTAATAGAAAGTTTAAGCCTCCCTTCCTATTCTGAGGAGTTTATAAACACTAGAAGACAGATCGAAGAAAACCAACCTAGCATTTACGTTGCGACTAATATCGCGATGGGCCTCTTCTGCTTTGACACTAAGGTCGATAATATTCCTATGATTGATGAAGGGGGCGAATTTCCGACTGAAGTCAGCTTCTTTCTTCCCTAAGAGCGCCAATTCGCCTTCTGTATAATTACTTACAATACATTGTCGAAACATGTGAAGCGCATAGATTACAAATGCCTTTTGCTCTTCCCTTCCGAGTTTTGCAGCCTCATCTACCCAAGTTATGAGCTTTTTGAAATCAAAACTGTAGCAAATCCTCATCCATTCCACAAACCGATCAAAAGCGGGGGCAGAATCATCATTAGCTGCGGCCATTCGCAGGGCGTCAAAAACATTTCCCTGCGTTAAAAAAGCGAGTGAATTAGCGTCTTCTTCATTAATGTTCAGACGATTACGTAATTCCGTCGATACTAAATCAGTTGGAAGGGCATTTAATCTGAACAATTGAGTTCTAGAGAGAATAGTAGGCAACATTTGTTGTGTTGAACTCGCAACAAGCATAAACAAAGTGCCTTGTGGCGGCTCTTCAATTATTTTGAGCAGTTTATTAGCCGCTTCGGTGTTCATCAATTCAGGCCGCCAGATGAGCATAAATTTATAGCCCCCTTCAAAGCTTTTTAATCGGAGTTTTGATAAAATAGAAGCGGCTTCATTCACCCCCATCACCAATTGCTTATTCTCCGCCTCTAGCCTTTGAATCCAATGATCGAGGGTAAAGTACGGGCTTGCAATGAGTTCTTCTCTCCAAACTGGCAAATATGGATCGCTGGTTACGATTTTATCTGATTGTAATAAGAAAGGAAAAGAAAAATGCAGGTCGGCATGTTGTAAGTTGTTGAATTTCCGACAAGTAGCGCAAGTTCCACAAGAATCGACTTCATTTCTATTAGGGCATGCGATATATTGAGCAAAGGCTAATGCTATAGCGAGATTCCCGCATCCTTCTGGGCCAACAAACATCATGGCATGGGGGAGCCTGCCATCATTAAAGCCCCTGATGAGTCTGCGTTTCGCCTCCTCTTGCCCAATTACATCCTTAAATTGCATAATCGGTAAAATTAACAATCCGGTTTGACGAAAACGTCATTTAAACGTATAAAGAATAGAATAAACTATTTTTTTAGAATAGCATTCAGGTGGCATTTAATCGCCGAATACAGATTCGAGGATTTGATGGGAACTTATTTTTCGATACTCATCCAAATGCGAGAGCAGATATCTGAGAAGTGCTTCAATGAGAGGGGCACGCAAATTCCGCGGAATGGCAATACTTAAAAACTCGTTGGAAGTCCCTTTTTGCAATGTGAGCAGTAATTTAGCGATATCCGGCCCAAAAATCCCCGGCGAATTAGACAAAACAAATCCAGCGCCAGAAGCATCAAATGACCAATTAAGCTCTTCCTCCTCCGGGAGTTGCGGTGAAAATCCGTATTCTGAGCAAAGTATATTTAGAAAAACTGCGGGAACACCTGATATTTTGGGCTCATTCTCGAGCATTTTAGAAATGTCATTAAGTTGATCAAAGAGTTTGGCGTTAACGTAGCCTTTATGGAGTGTTTTAGCCAACACCTCCGCCATAAACATTGCTACTGTTGACCTTCTGAGATCTGTCCAAGTTTGAATTGGATTCCAGGCTAAATTGACCTCTTTTGCCGATTGAACTTCATTTTGCTCCTTAATTAGCAGATCAAGAATCAATGGGCTGAGCGGTTGGAGAAGTGCTTGTCTAGATTTTAATTTTGACTGAATTCCTCGAATCATGACTGACAAAAGCCCTTTTTCTCTTGTAAACAGTTGTACAATAAGGGCATTATCCGCATACACAATATGCGAAACAACAATAGCTTCTGTGCGAACCAGCTCTTTCAAAATGTTGGATTCAAGTGGGTATTACAAAAGAAATACAAAGATTTCAAAAAGTTTCTTTGAAAATTCATAATGCTTGTTATCTTTGAAGATCGCGACAAGAAATTTTCTCGACCAAAAAAGATTTTTAAAGTGCTAGTGTAATTATAATTGCACATAGTTTAAAGTTAGGTTAGGCAGGGCAATCTTAAGTGGTTGTCCTGTTTTTTTGTAACCATTTTCGGACTTCTGTCGTAAAGGTGCGAGAAGTCATATCAAAAAATCACCCTTTATGACACGCATTTTTAAAACGTATA
>JBDNHP010000287.1:0-3793 GCA_041688765.1 Flavobacteriales bacterium | reverse complement strand
ATTGTGTAATAATCACCCAAAAAATAAACAAACATATACCAATCAAAAGTGCAAATTTCAAATATTCATAACAGTCTTGAGCTTTTTTATTATATTTATTAAGCCTCTTATACGTTAAATTCATCAACTCAATATTCCTTTTTTGTTCATTAGTGACCATTTCCAATTGAAGTTGATAAATATTCAAAGCAGATACCTTAACATGTATTTCTGACATTTTCATTCCTTTATATATCGCAACTATCCAATTGACCATTGCCAAATAAAGGATTGTGAAGTAACCTGTATCAGGCTGAGAGTAAATAATATGGATCGAGAATGCAATTCCAGATGCAGAGAATGAAATTAAATAACTATTGAACTTGCTTTGTAATTCTTTGTGACCGCTCATTAATGCAGCAATTGACTCTTGCGAAACCATACTCAGCCAAATTAATTTAAACAATAGTCAGCCAAACTTCAACTCTTCAAACTACCATTCCGAAATCGCGAACGATCCGGAAATCAAAGACAACTATGCGGGCGATCTAGCTGATACCTTAATTTTTTGCACCTCTCCTATTGCCTTTTCTCTTTCCCCTCACTATTTCATATTTAAAAAAGGTAATTGTAACTTGCTAAAAGCGATAAGGGAAATTAGTGAAATTAGGTAAGGCAAGGCCAAGATGTTGAAAAAACGTAGATATGAACAATTGAATGCTGTATAGACTTTTACATTATGTCAAATTATTGGCCTATTGATTTTTAAATACTTATTTCCGAATAAGCCAATCCGGAATGTTCCATTACAAATCTTCAAGCGCTGAGATCCGAATTCCTGTAAATCAATTTTGTAAGCCCGGGACCCCTTAGCTGGAAAAGTATCATTCAGAAAACACCGTAGTTTCTATTGTTTTTACTGTCTCAAATTTGTCTCAGTGAAGTACCAGAAACGCCAAAACCCCCGTAAAACGGGGGTTTTGGATGTTTTTGCGGAGAGAGGGGGATTCGAACCCCCGGTACCAATTTCTCAGTACGACAGTTTAGCAAACTGTTGGTTTCAGCCACTCACCCATCTCTCCGGGTATTAATCGATCTTTAGATCGATGGCTTAAATATCTTCTTTTCAGTAAAATCTTTCCTCAAGGAACTTATTCCCCGAATACCTATTGCTTCCAAAAGGGATGCAAAGATATTAAAATATACAATTACACAAACTCTTTGTTATTTGGTTGATATACAGCAAAATAAGTTAAGAGCGGGAAAGAGAGCGGAGAGCGGAGACCTATTTTCGATGTAGCATAGAAGCTTATAGGAAAACGCATTTTAGTTGTACCCCGCATTCTGGGTCGAGAGCGGAGATTCATTTTCGTTTCAAAACTCGAGGTCTGGAGCGAACCCTCTTTCCATTCTTCTAGCACATTCTCGGGTTTCGCGCTCTATCACAATGCTCTATTCTACAACATCACCCATGCTAGTAGAGCTATCAAACCTGCCGCTATCAAATTCAACAAAAATCCGGCTCTTGCCATATCGGTTATTTTGATTTCACCGCTCGCAAATACAATGGCATTGGGCGGGGTGGCCATAGGCAACATATAGGCACATGACGATGCAATGGTTACTGGAATGGCGAAATAGACTGGACTTAAACCCATGGAAACGCCTATGGCTGCAACAACGGGGACAAAAATGGTAGTAAGGGCTACATTGCTCATTACTTCGGTCATAAACAGCGAAACAAGAGCCAATAAAAGCATCAAACCAAAGCCAGTTCCGGGATCAAGTGAAACAACCCACTCTCCTATCTTGGATACTAATCCAACTTCTTGAAAAGACGCAGCCAGGGCCAATCCTCCGCCAAACAGCAATAAAATTCCCCATGGTAAAGATTTGGTATCATCCCATTGCAATAACTTTCCGCTTTTGTTGCCAGATGGACCCACAAAGAGCAAAATTGCTGCAAAAACGGCAATTCCAGTATCACTTAAAGCCAAGAAAGGCATTTGACTCTCCAAAAATGCACGGAAGGTCCAAAGTAAAGCAGTCATCACAAAAATAATCAACACCCTCCTCTCCGGCTCTTGCATTTTACCCAAAGATTTCAGCTCAGAATCAATGAGATTGCTGGCTCCTTTAATTTCTTTCATGCGATTCGGAAAAAGCCATTTAACCAATAAAAAGTACGTCATCGCTAATAAAACTGCGGCAAATGGCAATCCGATTTTCATCCATTCCCAAAAGCTAATTTCAATTCCATATTGCTCCTTTAAAAATCCCGCCATCACCAGATTGGGCGGAGTGCCTATAAGCGTTCCTATTCCGCCTGCATTGGCAGCGTAGGCGATACCTAATAAAAGTGCAAGTGAAAAATTTTTTCGACTTTTAGCACCCGCGTCAATAGCAGGATCTTGCAGCAATTTGATAACGCTCAACGCCATTGGAAGCATCATGACCGCACAAGCTGTATTGCTAATCCACATGCTCAAAGCTCCGGTAGCGAGCATAAATCCGAATATAATATGATCAGCTTTGGTGCCAGTTCTTTTCACAATATTCATGGCAATTCTTCGATGCAAGCCCCATTTCTCTAAGGCTATAGCGATTACAAATCCACCAAAAAATAAAAACACAATATCGCTGCCATAAGGAGCGGTGCTTTCTTTAAGACTAAAAACGCCCAAAGCTGGCAACATGATTATGGGCAATAAAGCGGTTACCGGAATGGGCGCGGCTTCAGTAATCCACCAAGTTAACATAAGCACAACAAGACACACTACCCGCCACTGATCGGTGTTTAAAGACTGGGGCGAGGCCATCATTAGCAGCAAAAAAAGCAGCGGCCCACCGTATAAACCGATCGTTTTAATGTTCATTGATTTCATGGCTGGGAAGATAAAACAAAAAGGATTTTAAACGCTTAATGACGAGTGGCGATTAAGTAGATTATCTTTGCCGCAATGAGACGGAAATCATCTAGCCCATTTAAAAAGGGAAGCATTCATGAGTTCGAAATCACAGATTTAGCTTTTGGAGGAAAAGGTATTGCCAAAGTGCCGATTGATGATGGATTGTTTACTGTTTTCGTGCAGAACGCAATACCCGGTCAACTTGTAAGGGCCAAGATTACAGATAGCAAAAAGAGATATGCCGACTCTGCGATTTTGCAAATTCTAAGACATTCTGAACTAGAGAAATCGGTTCCATATCAATCTATTCCGGGGGCTCCTTACGCTGCTCTTCCCATCGAAATTCAGCATCGCTATAAGAAGAAAAATGCCCTTGATCTTTTTGAGCGAATTGGCAAAATTGAGCGTCCGGAGAATTATTTGGATGAATTCATTTCATCGCCTCAAACCTGGTACTACCGCAATAAAATGGAGTATTCGTTTTGTGCGATAGTTTATGATTTGAAAGATAACGAGACTAAGGATATTTTCGGATTTGGTTTTAAACACCGAGGAATGTGGTGGGCTGTGGAGAACATGGAACGCGATTCGGGATTGTTTGATAAAGAATTGGAAGATCGTTTAATTGATATTCGAAAATACTGCGAGGCAACAGGTTTAGCCGCTTGGCATCCTCCTAAACAAGAAGGATTTTTCAGATATCTTGTAGTGCGAAAAAGTGTACACGATAACAAATTCCTTTTTGGTTTTGTAACATCATCTTTCGGATTAGATGAATTTGATCAGAATGCATTTAAAGATTTATTACTCGAATATTTCAAGGAAAGAGTTGCCGGAATTCTGCATATAGTTTATGATGATAGTGGCGACCATGTGCGAGTGTTAGAAGGAAGCACCAATGTATT
>JBDNHP010000286.1:0-5297 GCA_041688765.1 Flavobacteriales bacterium | reverse complement strand
CCGTAGCGAAAGCATTACCGGTCCATTATCATGGGTTGAAGAACACGGTGTAAGCACCGATTCATACGGCCTTTTTCATCTGGTTATTGGCGATGGCGTTTCAACAGGAGAAGGGTCATCCCCAAGTTTTGAAGAAATTTCATGGGCAGATAACAGTCATTTTCTTTCTGTTTGGATTGATCCGGGAATGGGAAGTTATGAACTGATGGGGACGAGCCAATTACTCAGTGTTCCATACGCATTGGTGGCCGGGAGAGCATTGAACACAGATGATGATGATTCCGATCCTGTGAATGAATTGATAACAAACTTGAGCATCAATGGAAGTATTTTGGAAATTCTAGAGGCCAACATTACGCATAGTGTTGATTTGGGAGATGTTTTGAGCGATGGTGATGAAAACCCCAACAATGAATCACTCACTTTGCTGCAACTCCAAGGCAACATGCTTAACATTGTTGAAAGCGGTCAGGTGCATCAATTAGATCTGTCAGCTATTGCAGATGACGAAGACTGGGTGAAAGAAGACGGAAAGGTTTATAACATAAATGAAAACATTGGTATAGGCACATCTGAGCCGAGTTCAACTTTACATATTCAAGGTTCGATTGCTGGGACAATTACCTTGCATAATGGTCCTGATGAATTCAATTTGAGCGATCAACACCATGTACTGATTGCAAATGTAAATGATCAAAATTTGACGGTAAATCTGCCTGATGCTAATTTATGCGAGGGCAGAATTTACATCATTAAAAAAATCAGCAATCAAGCTGAAGGAGTTCCTATCACCAATACTTTAAATCTTATAGCCTCAGCGGGACAAAGCATTGATGGAAGTCCAAACCATCTTTTGAACACATTTTTTCGGCAGGAAATCGGTATCATTTCCGACGGAACTAATTGGTGGATAATTCATCGCTCAAGTAATGAATAAAAAAATCATAATCAGCTTTCTGAATGCATTTACTTTGTGCCTTCTTTCAACACAGGCTCAAGTAAGTTTAAGCCGACAAGTAATATCATGTCAGGCAGCATCATATACATCTGGATCCGGAACATACATCAGCGATACATCCGGTCAACCTGAATACATTTCTCAAACTGGAAGTTCAGTAATCTTAAGTCAAGGATTTCAGCAAGGTGATGTGTTGGAACCATTAGAAATAGTCTTGAATATTGAACAGCCAAATTGCAGCAATGATAAACTTGGAAGCATCAGTATAGCGAGCTTCTCAGGTTGTGCAACGATGAACACTTTTATCTATTTGCTCAATGGAAATCCAGTGGAATTGCCATTACCTGAATTGGCACCTGGTGCATACACCTTAGAAGTATATGCCTTTGTTGGATGCGCTGCCAGTGTTAGTTTCATAGTAAATGAAGCTCCAGCAGAATGCACATTACTCTTCCCCAATGTTTTCACGCCCGATGAAGACAATATAAATTCAATCTGGTTTATTCAAAACCTAGACTTGCCTGAATTCGCCATCAATAAAGTTATCATTTTCAGTAGATGGGGTAATGAAGTATGGAAAGGAAATAATTATGACAATACTAGTGTATTTTTTAATGGTATTGACCTTAAAAACAAACAATTACCCACTGGAACCTATTTCTATCAAGTGGAAACCGGCGATCAAAGTTTCACGGGATATATTGAAATATTACGTTGAAATATTTAATATTAAAAATATCATTTTGCATTGCATTGTATGCTGCTTCCTCTAGCATACGAGCACAACAGGAATGGCTCTTCACACAGCATACTTTCAATCTTTATGATATAAATGCAGCGCACGCAGGCGATGGATCACATGGTTCTGCGGCTTTCAGATACAGGAATCAATGGACTGGTATTGAAGGTTCTCCCAATAGTGTGATGGCATCCATGCACAACTCATTCCGCAATCAAAAATTAGCTTACGGCATTAAGTTATTCAGGGAAGAAATCGGAGCACATAGAGACGCTGAAATAAGTGGATCATTGAATTACAAAATTCAATTGAACAGCAAAGGAAAATTATCCTTTGCTATCCGCGCCGGATTAGGCAATCAATATTTTGACATTGGAAAATTAAGGTCAATAGACTTTGATGACCCTAAAATAATGGCTGGATCTCAAAGCAGATGGTCTCCCCTACTCGCTGCTGCGGTTCTATATAGAAGTAAATATTTTTATGCCGGATTGGAGGCAAGCAGATTGCTATCATCCTCCTATATTAGCGCAAATACGGAAAGTAAATATTTCCAACACTTCCACTTCATAACCGGATATGTATCGCCAATAAATGTAGCCTGGCAGATCAGGAGTTCATTCTTAATGCGTAGCACCTCCAATTTGGATTTACAACCGGAGATTCAAATAGCTGCATTATATTCGGGGAAATGCTGGATTGGCACGGGCTATAGAAAGGATTTCGGATTTCTTGCCTACACGGAGCTTTTACTAAGTCCTTATTTCAGGATAGGCTATTCTTACGACATCCCAACAGGGACTATCAAACCAGGTGGTTCGCACGAAGTATTTGCAGGCATACAGTTTAAACGCAAAGGCGGCACTGCGCCCTCAATTCGTTATTTCTGATGAAGCTATCAGCAATAATTGTTTTAGTGCTCATTGCACTCATGAGCCGTTCACAATCAGAGTGGGAAATAATCCAATTGGAAAACGGAAATACAGAAGGAGCCGAAATAATTAACGCCATTAGAGCAGAGCAAATTTACATTCTCAACGATTTAAATAAAGACCCCTTGCATGATGAAGAATGGCGTTTACCAGGAAGATTGTACCCAATGGTTTTAGATGGTTCTGAACGCCTCATTGATTTGCATCCTAATGATGAAATTATTCAACAAACATGCATGGCTGAAGAATGTGGAACGCGCTCATGGTGCCCATACACTTCAACTTGGTATGCCTGCTTCCTTAGTAAAAACGAAGATGGCAAAATGCAGTGGCAATTAGCTAATTGGAAAGAATTAGAAGCACCAGAATGGATAGATACCGGCTTGGAAAATTGTAATATAATTCATCCCGCCATATCAGAAAATGGGGATAAACTAGTTTTTGCAAGTGACTATAAATCAAATGGTACAGGCTTCAATCTATTCATTTGCTATAGAGAAGGAGATAAATGGACCAAAGCGCTTGCATTAGAAAACATTAACTCAAAATGGGATGAAGTTTTCCCATCATTCTGGGCTGACAAATTATGTTTCTCGTCCAACAGAAATGGCGAAAAAACAGGTTTGGATTTATACCATTGTCTGCCACATGAAGAAGGCACATTGCAACAGTTTCCGCCTCCCGTGAACAGCAACGAAGATGACTTAAATATTATTTTCGGGGGAAATGATTGGGCGTTTGTAAGTAGCCGGCGAAAAGGAGGAATGGGTGCAGAGGATTTATATATCACAAGAAAAATATCTCAATCCTTCTCGAAACAAAAAGCCAGATTAGTATTAGGTTCTGAACCTATTTGTAAAACAGAAATTCGGGTGTTTGATGAACTAGGTGTATTTTCGGGAAGTTTCATAAGCGATGATCAGGGATTCTTCGACATGCCCGCATTGGCAATGGGAAGAAGGTATAGAATGGAAGCTGATTTTGGAAGCCCAAAACTGAAAGAAGCTGCGAAGATTGAATTACTCAATGCGAAGAACGAAGTTGTAAAAGTGATAAATGCCAATTCGCGTTCTTCATTTTGGTTTGAAATGCTCCCTTATGAAGACATGGATCCATTAAAACGACTTGATAACCCAGATGAAACAGTTTTGCTGAGCATTAGAATCAACGGTCAGGTTTTTAAGGACAACCCTGGTGATATTGGCAGTGGCGAAGCTGTTATTTTGCTTGATGAAAAGGGCAAAGCCGACGATTTGACCTATACCGATGAAGATGGGAAATTCAGTTTTAATGAAGTGTTACCAAAAGCCAATTATGCGTTTTCATTGAGCGACAGCAGTGTGGCAAAAAAACTTCAGCTAGAAGGACTGGAACCCGCAATAATTCAGGACTCCTACGTAAGTGTGGAAAGATTGAAAACGGCAGATATCCGCACGCTCATTTTATCTGATGGTCAAAAAATAGAGTTTAAGAATGGTGAAGCGCTATTAGTGTCCAAAATAGGATATGGATTTAACAAAACTGAGCCAGATTCAAGCGGAATTTCGCAATTGAAAAAATTATCTCAATTACTAAAAATAAACCCCGAAATAAAAGTCGAAATTAGGTCGTACACTGACAGTAGAGGAAGCGATGAATACAATCTAAACCTATCTAAAGACAGGGCTAAAAACGCATCTGAAATGCTAATTAAATCAGGAGTTAACAAAAGTAGCGTTGAATGGAAAGGCATGGGTGAATCTAAACTTCTCAATCCTTGCAATGATCAAGCAGATTGCGATGAAAATGAACATGCTATTAATAGAAGAACCGAAATTATTATAACAAATAAATGAAACTTAATTACTGATATTTGATACTATTATTCTTATATCAATAAGGTTCCCATTGTCGGTATTAATGGCTATTTCCGCTTGAAGATATTGGCGGAAATGGCTATAAGCATGATTAGCTAAATCGCCAATATATGCTCTTTCGCTGCTTTTGATAACAATTTCAAGATCATCAGCTAAAAAATTCAAATCTACAGAACCATTAAATAATCCGTTCTCAGATTTAATCGTCCCGACAATTCCTGTTACCAAACGGAAAATCAATACATCATCTATAAAACCGCGAGACCAATGCTGACAAATAGAACTAAAGACAATTCTATCGCCTGTTTGCTCAGCGCTTGCAAACGCCAATTTCAAAGATTCACACAGGCCTTTTTCTACAAATACTTCTGGTGCTACGTTCGAGGATTTTGCCTTTAAATCTCTGGCCAATTTTGACACAATGTTCTGCAATCCCAAATACTTATCTACAGGAAATGCTGAACCGGCCACTTTGGCAAATTGTTCCAATTGCGTTTTTACGGAACTAAACTTTTCGAAAACTTCTTGATAAAAGTTGTATTCTAACTGCAAATTATTAGTTTCATAGGCTTGCAAAAAATTCCTTTCTTTAACTGTAATCAGATGCAAATCGGAAATCTTCTTGTTCCCTAAAGCCAATTCATCTTCCCCATTTTTGATCTTTGCTCTATGCAATTTTATCAATATAATAAAACCTAAAAAAGTTAAAACCAAGCATCCCATTAATATACCAATATACAGGCTGGACTTATCAATACTTTCTTTAGAATCTTCAGTGATTGAAGCAATTTTAGCATCATTGCGGTTTCTTT
>JBDNHP010000021.1:0-3884 GCA_041688765.1 Flavobacteriales bacterium | reverse complement strand
TTTGGGATTACATGAAAGAGATGACAATTGACTTAAAACAGGCTGTTTTAAGCATGATACACACTTTTGAAATTATTACTTCGGGTTTCTTAAGTTCTCAGCGGAATGTATTATATTGCAATGGCTTGCATCAGGGTTCCGGATATTTGAATAAATTAGGGGGAAAAGAGGGTTTTTAGACAGACTGCCGTTAGCTGCAAGGTAACGACTCAACAAAATTAAACGAATGGGCAAAATTGACACGACAATAGAAAAACTTAAATCAAGTCCTTTATTTTACCTTTTCTTGTCATCAAGAGAACTTTTTCATTCTAACTTTTGGTTTTGGTTATCAACATTGAATAAAACTGAAACAGCAAAACTTTTTAGCGACAAATCAGTAACCAGCGACATTACTTTCAAAAGAGAACACAATCAAAGCAGTGGGGAATTCAAAGCTACTGTTGACTTGTATGTCTCAGACAAAATTGCAATTGAAAATAAGGTCAAAGACTTTCCAACGGCAGTACAACTTGAACGAATTAAAAACTCATTTGGTAAATCTGATATAGCGTTTGTGCTTACAACTTTATTTTGGACAGATGAATTGTCTTTCAGCGGTTGGTCAGTCAAAACTTATAAAAACATTTCTGATGCAATTGTGCCTATAAAATTCACGAATGACATATACTACCAAAACTTAATTTCTGATTACAAACAGTTCTCACTTAATTTATCGGAATTAGCCGAACAACTAGAAATAAAGCAAGAATACGATTTTGCTATTTCATTGAACAAAGTTTTATATGGCAAACTAAACGAGATAAAACTTTGGGAAGGCTATCAAAAATTAAGAGCAAGTCATTTACTAATACATTTTAATAAATCAAATACACTTAACATAACGACAGCTTATGGCATCAATAATCAAAAAGCAACGATTGACTTTGTTCTTGACCTGAAAGACGGTTACAAATTAGGGATTCAGATTGAGGATATACAATACAGGAAATTCGTAATTGGAAGAAAAGCAGGAAAATTCGCAGAAAATTTAATAGCCAGCAATCTGTTTCTAAACAATGCATTTTTGGGTAGGGGAAAAAAGCCATACCTAAATTATGGTGACACTTTTAAGTACCAATATGAAAAAATTGAGAAAATAATATTTAAGGACTTTTTTGAGAAAATAAACAACGACTTTCAAAACATTAATAACGAAATTGACAATATTAAAGGACAAATACCCAGCAGCTAACATATAAGGATTAAACGCGTGTAGCGAAGCGGAGCGGCGATTTAATCTTGTGTTGAAAAAAGCTTCTGTAGAGGATACTTAGCGAGAATTTCTGATATGTACTTTCAATCGCACTGATTGAATTTTATACAAGCACTTTGCAGAACGCAATATGATTTTTTTGTCTTCAGGAGATTAAAAGCGCTTATTATTTTAGCTCAATCATGATTGGTTAAACTTTGAATTTTGCAAGGATGAAAATTTGTTCACCTTGGTCAATAGGATGGCTATTCGTTCTTATAGAACAAACCATTCAAAATCATTTTTCCATCTTTATTTTGATGTCGGATTTGTGGGTGTAAATTAGTGGCGGTGCATTCGCATCAAAGCTCATGATGCGGATCATGGTTCCAGTTTTGCAGTATGGACAGTTATAGCTGTTACTCGAAAATGATGTAGCCGAAGATTGAGACGCAGCTTTATTTTCCATCGCTTCAAGCAGCACTCCAATCTGTAGTTGATGCATTTTCAAATCCGCCTTATTGCGCGATGATAAAAATCCATTTGCCGGATTTTTACAAAACGTTTCGGCAATATGTGCATACAGAATCTGCGCAGGAACTCAGTTGCTTCGATCGTCATGAGTTTTTTAGCTCCGCCTGCTGCGTAGTCTTTGTAAGTGAATGTTACTTTTCCATCACCTACTTTTTTGATCCGGTGATTGCTGATGGCAATCTTGTGAGAATAACGTCCGATGTATTCTATCACTTGTTTTGGTCCGCCAAAAGGCTGTTTTGCATACACCACCCAATTTAGGTTGTAGAGTTTTTTTCTCAAGTCAACATCAATCGGTTCGTTTACTTCCTTCAAGAAAGCAACGAGCTTTTCCATGAACTTGTTTTTGTAAACGATGCTCATGGTTTTGGCGGGAAACAAATACTTACCATCGCTTTTTGCGCTCTTCCAATATCCAGCATCGGTAAATCCTCCACCGGGCACGATCATGTGCACGTGTGGATGTAAACTCAGGTTTTGTCCCCATGTGTGTAATAGAGAAACCATGCCCACGTTTGCACCCAGATGTTTTTTATCCCGTCCGAATGTTTGAACCGTCTCTTTGCTTGCAGCCAAAAGAATATTATACAATTTGGCAGTATGACGCACACAAAATACATTGAGCTCCGATGGCATGGTAAATACCAAATGGAAGTAAGTACATGGCAATAAATCACGCTGACGCGCTGCAATCCATCGCTCACGTTCAGCGCCCTGACACTTGGGGCAATGACGGTTGCGGCATGAGTTGTAACTGATATGCGTTTTGCCACAGCTTGCATTGTTGCATTTGTCCACATGACCTCCCAGGGCAGCCGTTCGACATCGCTCAATGGCACTCAGTGTTCGCAAGCTATGTGCACTCGCTTTATGAGCTTTAAGAAAATCCGCTTTGTAATCTGTTACAATTTGTGCCAGCTCGAAGGCTGGCATACTCATGCCTTCTTTTTGTAAAGTGTATCAAGTGGACTAAATGCCGCCCGTGGTTTTACATCTGCCACATGCAAATAAACCATCGTAGT
This sequence comes from Flavobacteriales bacterium, assembly GCA_041688765.1. Lineage (GTDB taxonomy): Bacteria > Bacteroidota > Bacteroidia > Flavobacteriales_D > Sanyastnellaceae > JBDNHP01. The sequence goes on along the minus strand of JBDNHP010000021.1, from coordinate 1,094 downwards.
TCGCATGTCACTATGACCAAGCAGGCGTTGGATAGAGTGAATATCAAGTCCATCTTCAAGCAAATGAGTTGCGAAGCTGTGGCGCAGCGTATGCATACTCACTTGCTTTTTGATCTCCGTTTTTTGTAGAGCTTCATTGATCACATACTGAATACTTCGCTCGCCCATGGGATCACCTGGAGTTTGTCCTTCGAAGAGATAGACTTGCGGTTTTAATTCACTGAGATAATTTTTAAAACGGCTTGCGATAAAATCCGACAACACCACATACCGATCTTTTTTGCCTTTGCCCAATCTGATATGGATCTGTTTGCGATCCAAATCAACATCCGATATTTTTAGCAATCGAAGTTCATTCATCCTGAGTCCACCGGCATAAGCAAACGCCAATAGATAACGATGCTTCAGAGAGCGTGGTGCAGCAAAAATTAATTTACATTCCTCCTTGGACATCACAACAGGAAGTTTCTCCTCCTTCTTGATGCTCGGCATTGCAATGGCTTTTTCCTCCATATTATACAATCGGAACCAATGCCTGAGTCCATAAACCGCTTGCTTAAAATAGCTACGGGATAGTTTTTCGTGCACAGTCATTCTGTACAGATAAGAATTAATTTCCTCCACAGAAATCTCATGCGGAACTCTGCCAAAATGAAGCGCAATAGTAGCAATACTTCTTCCGTAATTACTGATCAGGCTAGGACTCTTCTGATCAATGCTGACACGTTCAACAAACTTTGCATAGGCTTCTTTGAAACCAACAACACCGCTTTTTGCTTGCATAACAAGCGTGTTGTACTGACGATCTTTGATACTCATAATATTATGTTTTAAATTATAAGTAGCGTTTACGTATAAATCACTATTTTCGTCTTGATTCCGCTGTTAAGCTACCGAAGGTTTTGTTCAACAGCGGGTTTAAGAAATTGGCGGTTCAGTGGTTAAAGCAAGTTCAGTTTTCCAATCAAACTTTCATGCAGGTTGACAGTTTTGTGCTCCGAAATCGCCAACTTCTTAAACCCGCAAAACGTCAGACTGTCTAAAAACTTCCCCCTATTGTTAATTATTAAATCTTTGTATTCCGCGCCTTACTT
>JBDNHP010000285.1:0-2071 GCA_041688765.1 Flavobacteriales bacterium | reverse complement strand
TTTCCTGATCGCGATTTGGAAAGCCGTAATGAGATCTAGTGGAAACCAATTCATAGGAGATAAAGTCATATGGTAAGTGCAAGTAAATGGGCAAGGTAGAGATCGTACCGTTACCCAGATTTCCGGTGCGTTGTAGTTGAATTTTAATTCCATTCAACATACGATTCATGAGGTAAAAGCTTGGTCAAGTACCATTTATTACTGGGTAAGTAAAAATGTATTGATCGCTACCCCGGTGAATTTCTTATCAAATCGATCGATATATAACTAAGTAAATAGTTTACTATGACTTAATTAGACAAATCACTTAATCAGGAAAAATCCAAATCCAAAATCTGATGTGAGGCTAAGCAGTTCACTCTATTAATTTATTTATTATGAACAAAAAAATACTGTTTAGTGCAATGACTATTGCTTTATTTCTATGTTGGAATCTAAGCTTTGGTCAGCAACCAATTAATTTAGGAATACTTACCTCTTTTGAAGCTTTTACAGGAGCTGGGGGAGTTGGAAACGGAGCTAACGCTAGCATTAATGGTGATGTTGGTACACATGTTGGAGCAGTTAGTGGGTTGGTTTCTCCATCCTTTACTGGTAACATTTACAACGCTAATGCGGAAACTGATCAGGCTAAAAAAGATATACTTAGGTTATATATTCATCTTAACGACAAGTTTGTTGACTATCCGGTCGCTGGCCCCGAGTTTTCCGGTACGCTTACCCCTGGGGTTTATTCCACAGATGGTGCTGGATCTTTAGGAGCTACTCTCACGCTTGATGGCGGAGGCGATCCTAATGCATTTTTTATAATAAAAACTAACGGAGCACTGACAGTTGGGGCGGGTGCAGTGGTTACTTTAACTAATGGCACGCGGTCTTGTAATGTTTTTTACATTGCTAATGGAGCTATTTCTGTTGCAGCAAATGCTACTATAAAAGGAACTTTATTTTCAAAAGTTGGAGCTGTTGGCCTTGGCGTAGATGTTACTCTTGAAGGAAGAATGTTAACCATGGATGGAGCAATAACTGTTGGAGTTAATTCTGTTGCAAGTCCTCCTCCGTGTGTTAGCACCATTCCAATATTTTGCGAAGCAGCCTGTAGTCCTTCTCCTACTGTTGATGTTTTAGGAGTTGCTTCACAATTTGCACTTTTTACTAGTTTAGGTGCTGTAGCAAATACAGGAATCTCTGGAATTAATGGTAAAGTTGGTTCAGGTGGAGGAGCTATGAGTGGTTATACAAATGGAGTTCATATTGGAACTGAGCATGGGCCTACAGATCCGCTTACTATACAGGCTAAATTAGATTTAGATGCCGCATACATTGCACTTATGGCGCTACCGAATACTGTAACTGATCATCCGCCAGCTTTTGGAAGTGTCGCTGCAGGGGGAGAAACCATAACTCCTGGCGTTTATTTCGTAAACGGTGCTGGATCTTTAGGGGGAACTATTGTTTTAGACGCTCAAAATGATCCCAATGCCATATTTGTTTTTAAGTTTGCCGGAGCATTTAATGTAGGTGCACTATCAAAAACAATTTTGAAAAATGGAGCGCATCGTTGTAATATTTTTTGGATAGGCGGAGCAGGAGTTACCACAGGTGCGATTAATATAGGAGCTGCTTCTATTGTAAAAGGAACATTCCTTTCCCATGGCGGAGCCTGTAATTCAGGACAAGGTGTATTTCTAGAAGGCCGACAGCTTTCTACAGGTGGGGCAGTTAACACTAACACAGGGGTACTTTATACTGATCCAGAATGTATTACTTCTACCTCTCTAGCGCCGGCTCCAGCTGTTGCCTTGGTGAAAACCGCCAGCGTGAGTGGCACTGGAATACTGGGAGATGTCATCACCTATACCTTTACAGTGACCAATACAGGAACTACTACTTTGACTAATGTAGTTGTAACGGATCCAATGCTAGGATTGACCATCACTGGAAGTCCAATTGCTTCTTTGGCAGTGGGTGCTTCTAGCTCGGTTATCACAGGAACATATACCATTACTCAAGCCAATATTAATGCAGGAAGTGTAACCAACTCGGCTACGGCTACTTCAGATGAAGGCGC
>JBDNHP010000284.1:0-1228 GCA_041688765.1 Flavobacteriales bacterium | reverse complement strand
CTTCCGCTATTGGGCAAAAAAATGCTCATAACGGCAGGGCCAACTTTCGAAGCAATTGATCCTGTGCGATTTATAGGAAATCGTTCAAGCGGAAAAATGGGCGTGGCAATAGCTGAAGAGTTGGCATCGAGAGGAGCTCAAGTAGAACTGATCTGTGGACCAGGTAGTATAAAATCTATGCATCCATTCATCAGCCGCACAAATGTGGAATCTGCAATGGAGATGTATGATGCTTGCTTTAAGCGTTTAAATGACGTTCAGGTAGTGGTGATGACGGCTGCCGTAGCTGATTATCGGCCAGCAAATCCATCCGAAACCAAGATCAAGAAAAAGGATGAAAACCTGAGTTTGGAATTAGTGAAAAATCCAGACATTTTGGCCGAAATGGGCCAACAGAAAAGGCCTGGACAAATTTTGGTTGGCTTTGCGCTCGAAACGGATAAAGCGGAAGAAAACGCCGTTTTAAAACTGGAAAAAAAGAACTTGGACATGATTGTGCTGAACTCCCTTCAAAATGAGGGTGCAGGATTTGGTCATGATACCAATCAAATAAAACTGATCTACTCCAAGGAGAAAATCATTAGCTTTGAACTTAAGTCTAAACAAGAAGTGGCTAAGGATATAGCAAATGCCATAACATCTTTGCTAAACGTATGAGATACATTGTTTTATCTTTGATTGCACTATTCAGCTCCAGCTTGGCACATGCCCAAGAGTTGAGTTGTCAGGTAAGTATTCTTACTCCCCAAATTCAGGGAACCCAGAAACGCGTTTACGAATCGTTGGAGACATCCATCGCTGATTTTCTCAACTCGCGAAAATGGACCGAAGATGATTTCGAAATAGAGGAGCGCATTGAGGTTACCATTCAAATAACCATCAATGATCAGGTATCGCTCACACAATTTGGGGGCACCATTCAGATTCAAAGCAGTCGCCCTGTGTATAACAGCGACTACAAAACCCCAGTATTCTTCATTAATGATTCTGATTTTGATATCACCTTTCTTGAAAACAGCTTAATTCAGTTTTCATTAGATAAGCACCGTGATAATCTTTCATCAGTGCTGGCATTTTATGCCTACATGATCATTGGAATGGATTACGATTCTTATGAACTGAATGGAGGAACTGATTATTATTTAAAGGCTCAGCAAGTAGTTGCTAATGCTCAAATGGCCGGAGAAAGTGGATGGAGATCTAACGAAGGGCAAAAGAACCGCTATTG
>JBDNHP010000283.1:0-8295 GCA_041688765.1 Flavobacteriales bacterium | reverse complement strand
TTCGCTGAATCGGAGATTGATTTCATTTTGAGTGGGATTAGGCCAAAGCTCAACTTTTTGAATTTTGATAGATTCAGAAATGCTTTCGGTGCTATAATCGAGGTTGCGGAATTCTTTGATGATATTGGGTCCAACACCGGGATAAGATGCACCATTCAAAGCAATGTAAACTGCTCCATTATGCGGGTTGATACAAACATCTCTTACACGCTGATTGAAAGAACTGAAATATTGATCTTCACTTTCAATGGTTAATCCATCCACACTCATGTGCAAAACTGAAAGACGTTCATACTGCGCACCCAGTCCTCCAAGAACGGCCATTAATACGCTATTTTGCCATTCTGGTATCGCAGGATGATTGTAATATTCAATTCCATTTACTGCAATACAAGGAGTCCAAGTTTTTAGAGGTTCGCGAACGTTGTTAGCATCGCAGAATGTTTGTTCAGCGCCCGTATCACAAACACCCTCAACATTTGGCCATCCGTAATTTCTGCCTACTTCAATAATATTGAATTCATCGTTGGTTTGTTGTCCATGTTCTGAACTGTAGATGAGGTCATTTGGCCCTAAACAAAGTCCTTGAACATTGCGATGACCCCAGCTATAAACTAAGCTCGTTGGGTCAGGATTGTCAGATGGAATTGAACCATCAGGATTAATACGTAAAATCTTTCCGTTTAGTGCTGTAATATTTTGACTAGAAACGCCGCCATCACCTGTGTCACCTGTTGACATAAGGATTTTACCATCGGGAGTGAACAAGATTCTTGAACCATCGTGAATACCCCCACCTGGAATATCATTCAAAATAATCACTTCGTTTTCTAAAATAGTCCCATTCCATTCGAAACTTACTAAACGCTCTTTGATGTTGAATCCGGTTCCATAATTATAAACGATATAAACTAAAGGAGTGTTTTCGAAATCTGGATGAAGCGCCATACCCAGCATTCCGGGTTCTCCATTTCCGTTACCGTGAACCTGAGCGTCATAATCCAGTATAACTTGAATATTTCCTGTTTCTGGCTCAATTCTCAGCACTTTCCCCCTTCGCTCAGTTGCCCAAATATAATCATCAGGTCCCCATATTATTTCCCAAGGAATCATTATTCCGGTGGCCACGTCACGTTCTGTAAGTGTGGTATTTCCTACTTGCCAAGTATCCTGTGAATGAGCGCATTGCACCATGCTGAGCGTGATTCCTAAGAAAAAGAAGGATTTGATAAGTGTCATAATCTTTTCGGATTTATGCAAAGATAACTAAGCATCCTAAAAAAATGGAGGATTCATTTGGATATTATTGGACTGCTTATGCAATTAGATGCGGATTGCAGTGCCACTGGCGCTAACCATTAGCATCGTGCCGCTTTGACCAATAGTCTCATAATCAAGATCAATTCCTACTATCGCATTTGCTCCAAGTTTGCGGGCATTTTCTTGCATTTCTGAGAGCGCATTATCTTTGGCTTCACGAAGTACTTTTTCGTAGGAAGACGATCTACCACCAACTATGTCGGTAATATTGGCAAAGAAATCTTTGAAGAAATTCGCACCAATAATAGCTTCACCGGTTACTATTCCGAGGTATTCTTGTGCAGGTTGGCCATCGATTTGATTTGTAGTACTGAGTATCATTTTTTGAAGATTTATTGTAGCGCTAATTTAACAAGTATTATCCAAGACAAGCATTTGTACAAAATTGACATCACGTAATTGTTAAGTAAATGAAGCGAAGGAGAGCTAATTCAATTGGATTTTGCATCTTTGAGTCTCATTTTAATAATTATGCGAGTAACTTTATTCATCATCACGCTTGTGATGTTCTCTTTTTCCTCTTTTGCTCAGCACAGTGACTCGATAGTTAATATTATAAGGCAAATCGAATCACTTGAAAACAAAATGAATCTACTCCTTTACAAAAAGGAGCAATTTCGATTGACGGAAGTGCGAAATGAGCTTATTTCCAATGCTCTACCGGCATTGAAAGCCGGGGAGGAGTTAATTACACATTCATGCATGGCATTGGTCTATAGCGAAGAACACGAACAAGCGAAGTGGGTAGCGCATATTATTGTACCGGATGTGATGGAAGGAGTTGTGGGAAGAACGAATGACTTCAGAGAAGATCCTAAAATAGCCTCGGGTTCGGCATTGGAGGCTGATTATTTTTTGAAAACTCAAGCCGCTGATGGTAAGTGGATCTATGATGGATTTGGCTATGATCGTGGGCATTTAGCGCCATCAGCAGATTTCAGATGGAGTGAAACTGCTCTATCGGAAAGCTATTACTATTCAAATATGTCGCCTCAGGTTGCAGAATTTAATCGAGGCAAATGGTCTGACCTTGAAAACTACATGCGAAGTTATATTTACAATCATCCAGAGAGTAAATTATACATTGTAACAGGTCCGATACTCTGCAATGAATTGCCGGTTATTGAAAGAGGAGTAAACAAGGTTAGCATTCCGAAAGAATATTTTAAAGTGGCTTATGATCCAATACTTCAAAACGGTATTGCTTTCATTATGCCCAATATAGAGCCACCATATCCCGTTGAGTCCTATGCGGTTTCAATCAATGATGTTGAAGCTAAAACAGGCTTGGATTTTTTTCAAGGTTTGGAAGATGAGCTTGAAAATAGAGTTGAATTTATTTCAAATCCGGCTGAATTCATTCCAGAAATTGTTTCTGGTGATATAGAACCCATTTACGCGCCTTCTCTTCCCGCAAATACATTTAATACGGTTCAGGCTAAATTATATATGGATAAAGGGGAGTCCATTACTGTTTGCGGCACTGTGGTAGGAGCAAAGGTTACACGTAATGGGCATGTTTTTTTAAATCTTGACAAGCAGTTTCCCAATCATATTTTTACGGTCACTATTTGGAAAGACGACCTTGCTAATTTTAGCTATTTTCCCGCGGATGAATTGATAGGAAAAAAGGTGTTTGTTACAGGTAAAGTAAGTGATTTCAGTGGTATTCCGAGTATGAATATTCAGAAGGAGAAGGCAATCAGAGTGGAGTAATCCAAATTTATGAACTTCATTTTTATATCTAAACGTCAGAAAGTTAATATTTCAAAGCGGAATTATTGATAAATTGGTGAAACAATTGATAAGCTATATTTTGGGGATGAGATTGAATCGTTTTCTCAGGGTATTTATATGATTTTAGTTCAAAGCAAATACAATCAATTTAGCAGCACTTTTATGAAAGAGTAAGTTGAATAATTGTATTTGTTCAACCTAAACTAACACCAAAAAAATAACCCACTAAAGCAGTCAATCCCATAGCGATTGTTCCCCAAAATGTTATTCTGATGATGGCATTCTTTATGCTAGAACCGCCTGTTTTTGCAGCTAATGCTCCAAGAATTATAAGAAAAATGATAGCAAATCCATAAAGCGCATATTCTATGTTTTGAAGGGGTATAAAGAGCGTAACTAGTAGGGGTAATAATCCGCCAACTGTAAATGATGCTCCCGATGCAATTGCTGCCTGAATTGGATTCGCTTTTGTCAGCTCATTGATGCCCAATTCATCTCTCACATGAGCTCCTAGCGCATCATATTCTGTTAGTTCCATAGCTACTTTCAATGCGGTTTCCTTTTGAAGTCCTCTTTTCTCGTAAATTTCAGCAAGTCGCTTCAATTCGAGCTCTGGCATTTCAATTAATTCTAATTGTTCACGTTCAATGTCTGCTTTTTCGACATCTGTTTGAGAACTTACTGATACGTATTCTCCTGCAGCCATCGACAAAGCCCCTGCAACCAATCCAGCTACTGTTGCAAGCACAATGGGTTCTCTTGCATCACTTGCTGCCGCTATACCAATAGCAAGACTAGCTGTTGATAAAATCCCATCATTCGCACCCAATACTGCTGCTCTCAGCCAATTGCTGCGTTGCACAAAGTGAGGCGCCAGATATTCATCAGTTTTGGAAGACATGGTAAATGACTTTTTTAATTTGTAATAAAATGTATTTAAATTCTAATTAGTGATTAAATCTGAACAGTCTAACCATGGTGTTTTTTCACTAACCATTCCGCAATTTTGCTGTGAATTTGTTTTTTGTTTTCTAGTTGATTGTACCAAAATTCAAAAGCCTTAATTTCTTCAATTTGTTCTATGCTCGGTCCTCGTTCAGGCCAAACCTTGTTCCAAGATTCACCTTCTTTGCGCAAAATTTTGTCAGCCCTTCCTTCCCCAATCAGCCATGCGTCGAGCATTAGTTTAAATCGAATAGAGGCTTCGTTGCATCCGGTTATTTCAAAACTTTGCCAAATCGCAGGACTCAAATATCCCATCCTGCCCAAGAAGCCACGCATTCCTTCTTTATATACAATTCTATCAAAATGATAAAAGGCGAATAAAACCTGATGGCTTGAATCCAGTCCCGGAAATACACCTTGAACGTAATCCAAATTGGGAGAGTCGGCATCGAAAGAGCCAAATTCCAATTGGAAGGCAGATGAAACAAAATTATTCTCAGATTCAAAAGTTTCGGATTGGCTATACTTTTTCTGGATTGAATCAAATTCCTGATGTATACGTGACTCAGGATATTCAATTCCCTTTCCCTTCATCCCAATAAATAAATATTGAACTTCGGGTTTGGCATGTTCAGAATACTCATCCAAATTTAGTTTAACGCTTTGCTCCAGCATCTCTGCGTCAGGATTGGATTTCTTTTCTGATGAGCATGAACTAAGCAAAATTACGAACAAGAAAACAAGTGATATGTAGATTCGTCGATCCAAATTGATTCAAATATGCCGTTTGTAGCTATTTAGCATCAAAAATCGAGCCTATTAAGCTCAATTGGTCGATTTCAAAGGAAAAACATCTATGAGATTTTGCTGACGGAGGTTCTAGATTGCTATTTACAACTATATCTTCGGACTAATCTTACAGCTGTTCATGCCGAACAAAGTGTATAGTGGACAAAAACTAATCAAGCTAGTTAGTACGAAAACGACAGCAAGAATAAGTAATACTAGTCCCAATGTTCCACCAACAGTACCGGTGAAGTATAAAACCGCCATTACAACTGCTAAAATTACGCGTATTGCGCGATCAGCCGAACCCATGTTCTTTTTCATAACCTTATTGTTATTGATTTATAAGAATATACTCACCAAGGAATAGACGATTGCAATGCATAAAATACAAACTAAAAGAATCTTCGCAATTTTCATATTCGATCACAAGATTCAACAAAGAAATCTTATTCCGATATGATATGTATCACAAAAAAATCAATTCCTTTGTTTGTATGTACAAATAAATTACATTTGCTATGTGGAAAATAAGCGGGATGAACACCCTTATTGCAAGTGTTTATTGTTTTCTTCAGGTGCACTGAGTAGAGTAATGAACAAGTTAGCAGAAGACAGTTTTAAGCAAACTGGACTCTCTGCCTCTTTGGCTTTCGTATTAATGACAGTTGTAAAGCGACCAGGTATATCCATTGGGCAATTGGCGAAGCTGATGATTTTAGCGCCTTCGACTTTAACTAGACTGGTAGAAACACTTGATAATCAAGGGTTTTTGAAGAAAGTACCTGAAGGACGGACTTCTATCATTTTTGCAAAAGAAAGCGGGGTAGATCTTGATCCTGTTCTTAGGAAATGTTGGACAGAATTGTACTCCAAATATAATGCAATCTTAGGAGTAGAATTTAGTAAGTCTCTTGCTGAAACCACATTTAATGCGAGTTTGATGCTCAACAATCCATAACAGCTAAACATGATTAGAATTTATCTATGTTGTAAGTACAAATAAAATAATTTTTTAACCATGAAATCAAAGAAAATTGGCATTATTGGATCAGGTCAGGTTGCTCAAACTTTGGGCAATGGCTTTTTAGCTGAAGGTTACAGAGTAATGCTCAGTTCAAGAGAGGAAGGCAAGTTGGAGAATTGGGCTCAATCGGCAGGAGATCTGGCTAGTTTTGGCACTTTTGATCAAGCTGCGAAATTCGGGGATATTATCGTTTTGGCTGTTTCCGGAAAGGCAGCAGAACAGGCTGTAGAACTCGCTGGCATTCAAAACCTCAAAGGTAAAACGGTTATCGATGTTACTAATCCAATTGCTCAAGAACCGCCAGTAAATGGCGTACTTAAGTTTTTCACGGATTTGAATCAGTCGCTCATGGAAAAGCTCCAACTTAAAGCACCAGAATCTCATTTTGTCAAGTCTTTCTCTTGTGTTGGTAGTCATTTCATGGTGAATCCAGTATTTAGTGAGGGTTCACCGAGCATGTTTATCTGTGGTGACAATGAAGCGGCTAAAAATGAAGTAAAGCAAATTCTAGATTTGTTTGGCTGGGAAGCAGAAGACATGGGAGGAGCAGAAGCCGCAAGGGCTATCGAACCTTTGTGCATGCTGTGGTGTATTCCTGGATTTAGAGAAAACAAATGGAATCACGCATTTAAACTTCTTAAAGGTTAATTCTTTGTTTGTCAGGCTCTCGTTTCGTACTTTTGTGGCATGACTAACAACCAAACAAAAGAGCATATTCTGATTCTGGGAGCCAGCGGAAATGCGGGTAGAGAGGTTGTTGGTATGGCAGTTTCGCTTGGACACAGAGTGTCTGCCGTTTCGCGAAACGTATCTGAAGTGCTCGATGGTAGTCCTGAATCGGTCTTGTTAAAGGATTTAGATGTTCTCGACCTCGAAGGACTGATAGAGGCAAGCAATGGCGTAGATGTTATTATTTCTTGTCTTGGTCCAGGTTCAGATGGTAATATCAATCTACTTTTCGAAGGAATGAGCTGTGTGATTGCGGCTGCCAGAGCAAATCGAATTAATAGAATATTAGGTATTGGTGGTGCCGGAATTTTAGATATCACTGATGGGGGAGACCTTTGGAAGAATGATCCTAAGTTTCCATCATTTTTGAAAGAAATTAGCAGTGCGCATGAAAAATCATGGAAACTACTTGAAAAAAGTGGAATAGCTTGGACTTTCGTTTGTCCACCCATGATGCAAAGTGGACCGGTAACTTGTGAATATCGACTCGGTTCAAATTCACTTTTACCCGGCGGATTTTCAATTCGTTTTTCAGATGTTGCTCATTTTCTGGTAACAGAAATTGAGAATAAGGAATTTTTAAATTCAAGGGTAGCAATAGCCTACTGATTAAAATGAAAAATGCTGTAATAACCGGTGCAAACCGGGGGATTGGTCGCGAAATAGCGGCTCAACTTATTGCGCTCGACTGGAATGTAATTCTTTGCGGAAGAAATGAAGTTCAACTGCAACTGGCATGTGATGAACTCGGAACAAATGCTGATTTTATTGTAGTGGACGTCACCGATAAAGCTAGTGTAGAGCGATTTTCATCTTTGCTCGCTAAAAAGTATAAGTCCATTGATGTTTTAGTTAATAATGCCGGAATCATTGGCAATTCGCCAATTGATGATTTTAAAATGGACGAAATTGAATTGGTTATGGACACCAATTTTATTGGTCCGATCCGAATTACCGGTGCGGTTTTACCATTGTTGAAAAAGAGTAAGGATGCTCGAAACATTAACATATCCAGTGGAATGGGATCACAAGAAGATCTTACACAAGGATACGGTGCTTATCGCTTAAGCAAATGGGGATTGAATGGATTTACTATTCTCTTGGCAAATGAGTTGGCAGAAGCAGGCATAAAAGTGAATGCCGTTTGTCCGGGTTGGGTTAGGACAAATATGGGTGGAAAATCGGCCCCAAAATCGGTGGGAAAAGGTGCCGAAACCCCAGTGTGGTTGGCAACAGAAAAAGATATCCCGAATGGCAAATTTATCAGGGATAAGAAGATAATTAGTTGGTAATAATTGTTATTCTACCTCTGCACTAACATTCAGAACCAAGGCCTCTTTATCTGCAGTATGGAAAATTTTTATGCTGGTTGATTGAATCCCAGTTTTTCCTTTAGGATCAAACTTAACATTAATTTTTGTGCTTTCACCAGGCAGCAAAACGGTTTTTTCAGGATCAGCAACAGTGCATCCACACTCACTTTCGATGGCCAAAATCTCCATTGTTTCTGAACCTTCATTCGTGATTTCGAAGGAGTGGTTTTGGATATCATATTGAGAGATAACACCAAAATTAAAACTTCTGACTGGTGCTTTCAAAAAAGCTTGGGTGCTGTCGGTTTTAGCTTTCTGAACTGATTGAATTTCAATCTTTCTTTCTAAGGATGCCGCTCTGCTGTAAATGGAAGCCTTTTCATCTTCCAATTCATCGCTAACCGTCTTATCTGCCTTGTATTCTCCAAATGGAATTTG
>JBDNHP010000282.1:0-1931 GCA_041688765.1 Flavobacteriales bacterium | reverse complement strand
TAGCATCTGTCCATTTTGTTGCTCCTTTAGATATGCGCTCACTTATTTCATAATTGTATTTACTTTCGAGTACATGCATCTCACATAATCCGAAGCAATCGCAGCTCCTCAGAACAGCATTAGAATTATGAGGATGATAAACATCTTCTAGCAATACGGTCAGGTGCCGTGTTCTCCATTGAATGAGCCGGTTAAACAGAACCAGTCTTTCTTCAGTGAGAAACTGGCGCAGATACTCGTATTTTTCTTTTGAGCTAATCATAAAAAAGAAAAGTCTTCCGATTTCGGAAGACTTTTCAAAAGAATCGGAAATCGATTACTTTACTTTTGCAGAAAGCTCTGCACCTGCTTTAAACTTAACAACTTTTTTAGCAGCAATAGTGATTTCTTTTCCGGTCTGTGGGTTACGACCCTTACGGGCAGAACGCTTAGACACAGAGAAAGAACCGAAGCCAACTAGGGCAACGCGATCACCTTTCTTAAGTGCTTTAGAAGTTGTAGTTACAAAAGCGTCAAGTGCACGCTTTGCATCAGCCTTAGACAATCCTGCTTCTGCAGAAATTGCCTCAACGAGTTCAGCTTTGTTCATAGTAATGTTTAATTAAATTAACGATCTCTTGCTTGAAAGCGAAACAAATATAGTCCACCTCTTAAGCCAGTCAAGCATTTCACAACAAAATGATGCGCTTTTGTTGAAAAATGGCATATTCTGTTGAAAAAGCCCCGCTTTTTTGATGTTTTTCCCTTTATTTTCAAGGCTTGTAGCCTATAATTTTTCAAATTGACTTTGATTTCATTGTTCAAAATGGACTTTTTCAATTCATTTTTCCCGACTATTAAGCCATATCTGAATAACTTTGTTGCACTTACCTTATATATATGGCATTCAATAATACAAATAACATCCACATCCGTTACAGCGACATAGATTCAATGGGCCATGTTAACAATGCCGTATATCTCTCTTATTTTGAAGAAGCCAGGATTTCATTTTTCAAATCATTATTAGGAGAGGAGTGGAATTGGGAAGATTTTGGAATAATTATCGCCAGAAATGAAATTGATTATTATTCGCCGGTGCTGTTTAATGATATTGTTAGCATCCGTACAGCAGTGCTTGCTGTTGGAAATAAAAGTTTTACGCTTCAATATGAATTATTAGCCACACGTCAAGAATTGGAAATCATTTGCGCTTCAGGTAAATCTATTGCCGTTTGTTTTGATTTCAAATCAAAGCAAACCATTGCAGTGCCTGAGGTGTGGAAAAATGCCATGTTAAGCTAACATTTGGATGAAATAAGGAATAGCCTTATATATAGGAAGAATTTATTTAGTTTTTTTGATACGATCGCATTTTCAGAGCAATGCTCAAAAAGGCTATCACGAAGGAAGTTATCAACATTTTGAACAAAATATAATAGAATGATTTTACGATAGTCAGCAGGGATGCTAAGAGCTAATATTTATTTTATCCTTTTGATTTTCAATACTATAATTTAAGGTACTTGAAGCTTTCAAGGGCTTTTATCGATTTAAATCTGCCCGTGATACAAAGAAATGAACATATCCAGTTCCTTATGATTCCTATATACCCGCATTTTTTTGCAACTTAAAAAATGCTTTTGCGTAATATTGTAGCATTAAATAACTAACCGCCCTACAAACGGCTAATTCGAAAATAATCAAGACTTTATGAAGCAATTACTACTTTATGCTGCTGCCGTCCTTTGCACTCTGGGTGCAAATGCTCAGTTTACTTCTTTGGAAGTGGAACCTTGGTATGTGCACACTGGTCCAACCGCTGATGGTGTCGACCTTACTGGATATACTACCTACAGAATCTACGTTCATTTGGCATCTCCAACTGATTTCGTTTCTTCAGTGTATGGAGAATTGGAAAATCCACTTTACATCAATTCTACTACTTCCTT
>JBDNHP010000281.1:0-1760 GCA_041688765.1 Flavobacteriales bacterium | reverse complement strand
TAGTGCAAATGATGAATAACTATCAAGTGTTCCATAAAGCACCTTCAAATTGGCGCCAAGCGTGAATGAAGTATCAATAATTCGAGATGCTCCGGCAATGAAAGCATAATCACCCGCACTAAATTGGCCAATCACAGCACCGGTTTCGTCGGTTCTGTCAAAATCACCAAAACTCACATACTGCATTGTGCCAGAAACGGTCCATAAACTGTCTAAACTCCTGGCATACGAAGCAAATCCCAAATTGATGTCCGAGTAATAATTCACATAACTCAAGCTGGCATGATTGTGCATGTTGGAGTCGAGCAAGGCAGGATTAAAAATGGCCAAGGCTAAATCTCCATCTCGTGGCGAAAGAACATTACCCCCCAATGCTGCTTGTCTTGCAGAAGGTGCAATTTGCAACGATTGAAAAATATTCTGTCCCCCAATTTGCGCTATGCCGCTAGCACAAATAAAAGCAGGGAGGCTTATTAAAAGTAATTTTCTCACGAGATGGTTTTGGTCAATAATCCCCTTACAAACGCATTATTTTATGGCTTAGTGTATGAAATCTTATGCGACTTTGAGCGGGTTGAGCACTTTTTCATCCAGTAAAGCTGCTTCAATAACTTGAATCATCTCCGAAACATAATGAAAACTCAATCCTTTTAAATAACGATCATTAATTTCTTCAATGTCCTTTTTATTTTTTTCGGAAAGAATGATAGACTCTATTCCTGCTCGTTTTGCGGCCAGAATTTTCTCTTTAATTCCACCAACTGGCAATACTTTTCCCCTCAAAGTAATCTCGCCTGTCATAGACAAAAATGGTTTTACTTTCTTTTGGGTGAAAGCGGATGCAAGGGCCGTCAGAATGGTAATACCGGCAGATGGACCATCTTTAGGAATGGCTCCTTGTGGAACGTGAATATGAACATTCCATTTGTCAAAAACATCTTGTTCTAATCCTAAATGCTCCGAGTGCGCCTTTAAATATTCTAAAGCCAACATGGCTGATTCCTTCATCACTTCTCCAAGATTCCCGGTGAGGGTGAGTTTACCTTTTCCTTTGGTTAAACTCGTTTCTATAAATAAAATATCACCACCTGATGGTGTCCAGGCTAAGCCAGTAACCACGCCGGCCACTTCGTTGCCTTGATACTTATCTTTTTCATGGGAGGGCCCTAAAATGGTGCGCAAATCTTCAGGCTCCACTTTATCCTTATACTTTTCACCCATTGCGATTTGCTTGGCTCTATGCCTTACTACTTTAGAGATCCTTTTATCAAGTCCGCGTACGCCTGATTCATTGGTGTAGTCTTCTACAATACGCTCCAATACAGCGTCAGACAAATCAAAACTGCCTTCTTCCAAGCCATTATCCTTAATTTGTTTGCGCAACAAATGACGTTTTACGATTTCAATCTTTTCCTCAACGGTATAGCCGCTCACTTCAATAATTTCCATTCTGTCGCGAAGGGCAGGGTGGATGCTGCTCAGCGAATTACAGGTAGCCACAAACATTACTTTGGATAAATCGTAATCGAGATCTACGTAATTATCATGAAAACTGTGATTTTGTTCTGGATCCAACACTTCCAATAAAGCCGAAGCCGGATCACCGTGCACATCCTTACCCACTTTATCAATCTCGTCGAGTACAAATAATGGATTGGAAGTACCTGACTTTTTCGGGTTTTGCAAAATCCTGCCTGGCATAGCGCCAATGTAAGTGCGTCTGTGACCGCGAATTTCAGCTTCATCATGCAATCCTCCTA
>JBDNHP010000020.1:0-2471 GCA_041688765.1 Flavobacteriales bacterium | reverse complement strand
GTTTTGATCAAATAAAGGCGAACCTGAAGAACCTCCCTCAGTAACACCATCTTCCCATTGATTTATCCACCAAACTTGCGCTCCACCTGTGCTTTGGTGATAGGGAGCATCATTTTCGAAACAGATTTTTTTCACATCACCACTTGGATGATGAATACCAACAGCACTGCTAACGGTTAAATCATCGCTATTATCCCAACCGTCATATTGCACATTGAATTCAGCGGGTGGAGTTTCGTTCAGTTCTAATAAAGCAAAATCGGAACCACTATTATTAGCACGCACAACCGCACCTGATAAACTTTGATTAGTTGGACCATTGCTGCCTACGCAATTGACTGATTGGTGATTAAAGTAAAATACCCAAGCACCTACATTCCCCCCTAAACAGTGATTTGCAGTAAGAAAATAAGGGGTGCCATCATTATTGGTATTATTCACCAATGCTCCTGTACACTGAGCAAATCCACCACTTACAATCAGGGCAACCGATCTGCTTTCAACCTGCCATGGATCGCCTTCCGGACAGTTTACGTTGATGTTACAAGCGCCGCTACTTCCAAATGGCCCGCGCTCAGGATTTTCAAATTTGTTTAGAATGGCGCGGTAACCGTGCACAATTTGAGAAATGTGCAAATCAGCAAGTTCTTCCAATTCAGAAGGCTGATGATACTCCAAAACAATCTTATCGGAATTTAACAATCCAATGGCCAGCATTTGTTGATCTTGGTTGTTTCGGTGATCAAAAGCGCCCAAAAATTCGCTGCGATTCCAGTCGTAAACAAATAATTTGCCACCTTTAGGAACATTGAATTGATCGAATAAAAAGCTGATTGATGTTGCCTCTTCACAAGCAATGGCCATTCTCCAGACTTTGGTTCCATCGCTCATCAGTTCCCATTCAGCATCAGCCAATAAATCAAGGTCGGTTTCAATCTCAATCCCAAATCGGTAGGGCGTTTCCTTGTATTGATCGGCAACTAGGTCATAGGCATTTACCTCTTCCATATTAAGTGCCTTAAAAGACTGTTCACTTACTGAGAAGCGAGCAATGTCTTTTTCGGCCCAGTGCAAAGGTTTGCCTCCTTGGCTAATCTGAGAATGGGCATTTAGGCCGGTAGTTCCAAGTGCCAGTGCCAGAAATAGATAACGTATATTCATTTATTGCAGGTTTTACTTGTATTGGTAGTTCAAGAAATCGATAAAATCATTTAATTGTATTTCAACTTCTTTAGACCCTTCATATCTAATGTTCTTCAGATCAAAAATCAGCGTTTCACGAAGAAGCGCTTTGCAAAAATCCTGATTGGAAGTATGGTGGAGATAAACTTCAATCTTTGGTGGAAAAGTTTTGCTGTAAGTCCCTGTTGTGTACATATTCCATTCATGTGCTTTGCAACCTCCACTATATTGTACAGCTATGAGCAAAGAATCCCCCTGAATTTGAACTGATCCGTATGAAAACGCATCAGATTTGCTGAGTTTCATTCCAGGCACCACTTGAATTTCTCTGATCACCTCTACTTTAGCTTGATCTAATTGTTTTTCAGCGGTCTTTTCTTCTGGAGTGACAATGGTTAAAGAAGGGGCGGGAGTTTCAGAATCATTTGTTTCTGTTTTTACTGATTCAACAGCAGTTTCTGCTGATTTATCTGAAGTAGATTTGTTGTTCTTACATGCGCCAAAAGCGATAATGAACAGGAATAACAAGGCTTTGCATCTCATTTCAAGTCAAATTTAGATAATTCAAAATTAAAATGTCTGCCGAGTTTTCAACCTAAATTGGATTTCAAAGAGAATCAAGCCTGTTTTGTTGTCAATAAC
The DNA here is from genome assembly GCA_041688765.1 of Flavobacteriales bacterium. GTDB lineage: Bacteria > Bacteroidota > Bacteroidia > Flavobacteriales_D > Sanyastnellaceae > JBDNHP01. The sequence goes on along the minus strand of JBDNHP010000020.1, from coordinate 647 downwards.
TCTTCCAAAGCGAACATTTCATCGCGCAATCGAGCCGCTTCCATAAAGTCAAGTTCTCTCGCGGCTTTCTCCATGCGTTTGCGAGTATGATCAATAAGTTTTTTAAGCTTTTCGGCGTTCATATATTTTACCACCGGATCAGCAGCTACGGTAGCCATAGTGATCTGATCATCCTTATTAAATTGCGATTCTCGAGGATCTAGCATCCTGTTTTGATTTAGCAATGATCGGTTGGCCTTTACAATCTGTGTTGGATTAATGCCATGCTCTTCATTGTATTGCATTTGACGGATTCTTCTCCTATTTGTTTCGTCAATGGTTTGCCGCATGCTGGCAGTAATTACATCGGCATACATAATTACTCTTCCATTAATGTTTCTTGCGGCTCTTCCCGCAGTTTGTGTTAGCGAACGACTACTTCTCAAAAAGCCTTCTTTATCGGCATCCATAATTGCCACTAATGAAACTTCCGGAATGTCGAGTCCTTCTCTGAGCAAGTTTACCCCAACCAAAACGTCAAATTTCCCATCGCGAAGATCCCGCAGAATTTCAATCCTGTCTAAGGTTTTTACTTCGGAGTGAATATATCTGGCAGGAATGTTCAAACGATCCAGGTATTTGCTCAATTCTTCGGCCATTCTCTTGGT
>JBDNHP010000280.1:0-3655 GCA_041688765.1 Flavobacteriales bacterium | reverse complement strand
TCGCGGAACGGAGGAATTTAATCGTGCGCTCTCCAAACGCCGTGCAGATTCTGTGCGACAATTGCTTGAATCTCAAGGATTGTTCGCTTCAGAAATCCGTATTGAACCACTCGGTGAATCAGCGGCTGAACTCTTTGGTAGTAATGCCGATCAATTGAAAAATGATCGTCGGGTTGAAGTATTATTGATAGCTCTAAAGTTCAAATCTCTGGATGATTTGCACAATGCGCTTAAACATGGAAATCAAAGCAAATTTGTGATTGATCCTACTAAGGAACAAACCCTGAGTACCATGCGTGGCACAAAGGTGCTGCTAAAGCCCAATTCATTCTGCAATGCTAAGGGGGAAATGGTGATGGGTGATGTAGCGCTCCAAATCACTGAAGCCTTGGATCCAATTGAGTTTCTGGCTGAAAATCTTTCAACTGTTTCTAGTGGACTTCCTTTGATCAGCGGTGGAATGATCAAAGTAGAAGCAATGTCGGAAAGTGGAGAGCAATTACAGTTGCAGCGATCTTCGCCCATGACAGTTCTGATGCCATCGGATCAACCGGATGAACGTATGCAATTGTTCAGCTCTGCAACAGGTGAAGATTGGACGCTGGAATCGAACATTACACCATTCGCTTATAAAGATCTTCCTAAGCGACCGGAGTTTTCGTTCATTAAATTCAAAGGGCCGATTTACAAACCGGATTTGGCTACCAAGCCGGTGAAACCTAGTGATCCTGTCTTACCAAAAGAATTGAACGCTCCCGATCCTGATAGCTTCAAACCTAAAAAACATTGGTATGATTTCTTATTCAAAAAATCGATCCAAAGAAAGTCTGACGCTCGTTTTGCGATGTCTATGGATAGGTATATGAAACAGGCCCGAAAAACGGATGAGAGGGTTGAAAAGTACAAGGCAGATTGTAAAACTATTTCGCAGCGAAAATTGGATTATGCTCGTAATATCGAACGCTGGCAAGCCCAAGAGCTAAACAGAAGAAATGCATGGGTACAGAATGTTTACAATCCGGCTTATTCCAAACATCAAATGGAACTTTCTGCGGCGGTAAATAAATTCGATGCTGAATATGAAGCTTGGAAAGAAAAAGTGAATGACATAAAGGAGGTGCAGCTTAGTGAGGCCCAGACGAATGGTCAAATGGATATCTCGGGCCTGGGCGGTTATGCTTTCTCGGTTTCAAATTTAAGTTGGATTAATGCCGATTATTTCATGGAAACAGAGGATGTTATAACGAGGCAATTTGAAATCAAAAGTACTGACCCAGTGAATGAAAAGGTGGTCTTGGTTTTTAAAGGCATGAAGTCTATGGTAAGCCTCCGTCTTGATCAGGATGACAATTACTACAAAAGCATTGATATTCCCTTGAATCAGAAACCGGTAATTTTGGCGTATCGTATTGAAGAAGGCCGCATTATGTTATGTGTGAAAGAACTAGACGGTTCTCAATTGAAACACGATTTAGTATATAAGGAATCATCTTTACGTGAACTTCGACAAACCATCGAAGAAATAGTCAGCTGAAAACCATATATATCTTCCCAAAGGCCTGTCTTTTCATCTAATTGAAAAGGCAGGCTCTTTTATTTTTGTTCGAGGCATTAACATTAAATTTGCCTAACTTGCTGCTGAGAAATGCGAGCTGTTCTTCAAAATGTTTCAGGAAGTTATAAAATCATATTTTTGGCTATCGGCTCTATTTATTTGGTCGATGTTTACTTTTTGTTCCGAACTGAACGCTCTAAATAATTTTGCTGTTTCGGAAGGTGGATCAGGAGCTGAAGAATTTCTAGATATTTATTCAGATCAGCAAGGCGCAATTATTACATGTGGATATTTTTCCGGCCCCGGATCATATAGCGGTCAAGCAGTGTACAATATTGGTAATGCTGATGCCATTATTGCACGATATAACAATAATGTCCTTGATTGGCTTTATACATTTGGAGGGGCAAATGCCGATCGTGCCAATGCTATCTGTACAAATTTGAACAATGACATTTTAGTTTGTGGAACTTTTTCAGGTGCAATGGAAATTGAAAATACAATGCTCAATTCTGTGGCCAATTCCAGAGATATTTTTGTGGCAGCATTTAATGTGAATGGTACTTTTTTGTGGGCTGAATCTATGGGCGGATCAGGACATGATGAAGCAAGTGCAATTCGATGTGATAGTAATAACAATATTTATATAACCGGATATTTCAGTGGCGCTGGTAATTTTGGCGCTCAGTTTTTAAGCAGTACGGTCAATCCTGAAACATTACTGTATTCACATGATATTTTTCTGACTAAACTCAATGATAGCGGCAATATATTATGGACTAAACAAGGTATTGCAGAGAATGATGATTTGGCTTTTGACTTGGCCATTAATCTGAATAATGAAATTTATTTGGTTGGCCGGTATTCAGGAGATATTACCTTTGATACATTTCATCCTGGTTTGTCGAATCTGGCAGGAGTGATAGTCGGTTTTTCTTCTGAGGGTGAAGAGTTGTTTTTTCTAAGAAGTTTAGGTGGATTTCTGAGCTTAAATGAGATTGAATTCAATACTGAAGGAAATTTGGTTTTAGGAGGTACCTACTCTAATTCGATGCTCTTTTTGAATGAAGGTTTCGAAACCTTTAATACGGACTATGTTTATAGTGCCTTCGTTTGTGAAATGTCTTTGGACCAGAACGTCTTGTGGTTTAGTGATCTTGGAAGTAACAGTGAACTTGTTTTGTCTGACTTAAATATATCATCATCTAATGATATATATATTGGAGGAACATTTAAGTGTAGATTCGATGAGATGAGCCTTGATTATGGTCCTGGTTCATTTAATAGTATAGGTTTTAATGATTTATATATTGTAAAATATTCCAATTCCGGACAAAAGGAATGGCAACGCAACTTGGGAGGAAGAAGAGATGAATCGCTTTCAGGAATAGTAGTTTTGGATGATGATAATCCTATTATTTGTGGTGCCTATTCCGAAAGAATGATTTTGCCTTACAGCAATGATTATTTCTATCATGAAGGAGCTGTGATGAATTTTAATGAATCCATTTACTGTCCGGGTGAAAGTGATGATTGCAATAATCCTTTCTTTAGAAATTATTTGCGAATTAATGCTGTTGGTTCAACAGATGCCTTTTTGTGTGCCCCTATTGATTTAAATCGTGCTCCTCTCTATTTTTATCATCAACCTGCGAGTGCCTGCGATTTGTACCCCTATCCTGATTTACAATTGTATGATTTGTTGGGCTTGCAATCTAATTGTGGTGCCGCTAAAATAGGACATACATTGCTTTCCTGTGATGAGTCTTTTTCGGCGCCATGGCTTTTTCCTATTGGTAATGGGACTTTGTATTTTCAACCAGAATATGTCTTTTCTTATTCACCTCAGATCAGTTACACCGCATTTAATAATAGTGCAAGTGTGAATCAGGAAATTAATGTTTGGTTGAATATTACTAGTGCTGATGGCTGTTTTAATCAAACTGATTCTATTGATATTACACTGTTAGAACCTGTCACTCAAGCTCTTATTTCTGATGATGAAGGAGTTAATTTTCTCAGTCCAAATCCTCTCCCCGTTGTAGTTTGTAACGATGATTCAGTCTTACTCACTGCGGTAACTCCACCGGGAACTTTTGT
>JBDNHP010000279.1:0-3679 GCA_041688765.1 Flavobacteriales bacterium | reverse complement strand
CAAAAATGGCAATAATGCTCAATCCGTACTTACTAGCAAGTCGGTCTTTATTGATTTTAAGAGTTTCTTTTATGTCGGTCAACGTTGTCATGGTGTCTGAAGTATAGATGCTGTAAGCTCAGAAATACGCTTTAAGATTTTGCCGTGTCCCTTCTTTTTCCAGTATTGGAGATCCTGGAATGCCCTTTGTGTAAACTCTATTTCCATATCTCGTCCAGTGTGATTTTCACTGTACGACCTGCCTTGATGTCTTCCTCACCCTCTTTCATTTTAACTTCAAATTCGGATGTATAGGAAGATTTATTTTCCTCGAAAGGAACATTCAGAGCTTTAAGAATAGCTTTAACCGCAGTCAGTTTATTTTTACTATCAGGGTGTACAATCAATGTCTGCATAATAAACAAATTTAAGAAATCTGGCGGAAATTCTGGAAATATATTAATATAAAGATAAAATATTGACAGCTGTCAATTATAAATCGCTGTAAATTTAATATTCTACCAACCACTTCTAACTTGTTTAAATCAAAATGGTTACAATCATTATTATAGTATAAAATCTAAAAAAAGCCATGAACTTTCGTTAATTTTCCAAAGGCTAGAGAAAAAATTACAGCACCATCGACATACTGTTTTATAAGTTCTTATGTGTTTTCATCGTTTCAAAGCCCGACACAACATCAAACAGTTCTTCATCAATGGAACTTTGTCTCAGGCGATGAAATTCGTAACCCAAATCGTTCAGTAATTCTTCAATGTTTTTTTCTGCTCGTTGCATAGCATCCAGGCGGCTGGCGTTTTCGCTTGCCAATGATTCTGCACATGCTTTAAACAGGGCTAAAAACAAATATTCGCTTACAAGAGCCTTTAATGTCGACCTCATACTCCCTGCTACTTGTGGTATTTTTTTTGTTGGCCAGGGAGCAGATTTCAATGAATCCATCCATTTTTTATCCAAAGGCAAAAATTTTTGCATTACCTGATCATATCCACGTCTTTCTTTTGGTCTATTGTGAAAGATATAGAATTGACTTTCATCAATATTTCTTTCCAAACATTCCATCAGGATTTCGGCTACCAAGTGTGTAATAGCATGAACCGAATTGGGTACATGAAAAGAACGAGTGATTGTAAAGCCAACATCTGACAAGAGTAATTTTACACGTTCTCCTACTGCCCATACTTCCTTTGTGCCAGGTAAAGATTGAAGTGAGTGCGATACAAATTCAGCAAGTGAGTCATTAAACTGTGCCACAAGACCCTGATCAGAGCCGAAGACAATAGCATAAATAATTTTTTCTTTATTTCCTTGCTGCGCTTCTTCAATGGTCATTGTTTCATTTTTAGCTTGTTTGAAATAAGCAATGATACCTAGGTTTAAGGTTCGATGATAGTCAGTTAAGGCACTTACGGCCATTTCATACTGATGGATATTTGAAGCAGCCATCGCTTTCATGGTGCTGACAACTGACTTAAGATCAGTTGCTCCATCGAGCTTTCTGCGTAGGCTTTCTAAAGTTTCCACTATTTATTTATTTGATCAAGCTCTGGTTCATCCTGAAAAGGTGTAATTACCTTTGTGGCGATGGATAAAATTGTTTCACGATCCTCGTCACTTAGTTTCATCTCCCAATTTTGTCGCTTTACAATTTCTTCAGGAAGTTCTTTTAGTTGTTGAAGTAAAGCCATTTCAGCCTCGTACATTTTCTCAATGGGAACAGTATCAAAGAGTCCGCTGATTAGGGCTAGCAGAACAATAACTTGTTCGGAAACAGACATGGGTTTCAGTTCCTGTTGCTTTAGGCAAATTCGAATACGCTTACCGTGTTCAATAATCTTTCGGGTATGTTTATCTAATCGGGTACCAAAACGCGCAAAGGTTTCGAGTTCTTCAAACTGGGCATACTCAAGTTTTAGATTAGCCATTGACTGGTAAACAGGCAATTGCGCCTTCCCCCCCACACGAGATACTGATTTGCCGACATCTACAGCCGGCAGAATTCCAAGCTCAAACAATTTAGGTGATAAATAAATCTGACCATCTGTCATTGAAATAAGATTGGTTGGAATATAGGCAGCAATATTTTGTGCTTCGGTCTCAATGATGGGCAGAGCCGTAAGTGATCCGCCCCCAAGTTCATTACTCAAATGGGTAGCTCTTTCCAACAACCTAGAATGAATATAAAAAATGTCACCCGGAAATGCTTCCCTTCCCGGTGGTCTTCTTAACAAGAGTGAAAGTTCGCGATAAGCACGTGCATGATGTGTGAGATCGTCATACACAATGAGCACATCACGCCCTTGTTCCATAAAATTTTCAGCAATACTGGTAGCAGCATAAGGCGCTATATACTTGAGTCCAGGTGCATTGTTTCCTTCTGCAACCATTACCACGGTGTATTCCAACGCATTATGTTCTTTGAAGATGGAAATTACTTTAGCAACTGAATCAGCCCGTTGACCAATAGCACAATAAACACAAAGTACATTTTTATCACGCTGGTTGATGATGGCATCAACAGCAATTGCAGTTTTTCCGGTCTGGCGATCTCCCAAAATCAATTCGCGTTGACCGCGACCAATAGGAATGAGTGTGTCAATCACTTTTAGTCCGGTTTGCAATGGAACATTTACAGCAGAACGATCTATGATTGCCACAGCCGGTCGTTCAATTGGAAGTCGATGGCCATGAGGTATCGGACCTTTATCGTCCATGGGCTCGCCCAATGGATTAATGACACGTCCGAGTAAAGCATCTCCTACCGGAATGTCCATTACCCGTCCAGTACGTTCCACTTTATCTCCGGCGTTCAGCAAAGAAGCTTCAGCCAAAAGAATTACTCCAATCTCTTCCTCATCGATATTATAGGCAATACCAAATAAACCATTAGGAAATTTTATAAGTTCTTCAAAGCCTACACCGGGTAAGCCGGATACATTTGCAATACCTGTTGATACACTGATGACCGTTCCAGTTTCCACGGGCTTTAGAGAGAAACTATACTTTTTTCTACCTTCTCGCAATTGCCCGAATGCATTCGTAATTGTATCGTTTTGTTTACCTAAGACCATATTACTTATGTTCATCAAAAACTTCCGATTTCTTATTTGTAGTATTAAAGATGGTATTTTCCAGAGAATTCAAATATTCCGAGATACTCCAGGCCACTTTGTAACCACTGGTGCTTAGCTCAATACCGCTGATTAAATCTGGGGAAGTCTTAAATTGAATATTTGCTTCTACTCCCAGAATTTCGTTAAGGATTGTAACAATATCACTCTGCATTTGTTCATGCAAATCGAATGTACTTTGCACAAGAATGTATGGATCCTCAGTGTTGAATGCTTCGATAAATTGCTTCCGTTCTTCTTCATTTAAATCTTTCAGCTTGCTTATAAAAACAAGTGTTGATTGTTCTTCTAAACTCACTGAACTCAGATCGGCAAGTGTTTTCCTTACAATAGCAAAAACTTCCTGTTGGGTCATTTTTGCAATCTCACCATGCGCACTTTCCTGCATGTCCTTATAGGTAGCCTCCAGTTTCTTACGCAGCGTATTAGCTTCGTTACGTGCCTCCTCAAGCAGTTTATGTTTAGTATCTTTTACTTCATTTAGCACGCTATTCATGCGTTCATCTTTCTGTTTATCAAACAATTCATTTTTCTGAATGAATTCACCT
>JBDNHP010000278.1:0-3821 GCA_041688765.1 Flavobacteriales bacterium | reverse complement strand
TACCAATACCGGCACCGATTGCCGCTAGACCAGCTCCAATACCGGCATATCCTTGCTCAACAGCTAAAAGAATTACGTCCATTACTGACATGATTTCTATATTTAGTTTAATAAATCCTTAATTTATTAATGATGTGCTTCCTGCGTGGCGTCACCAAAATACAGTGCTGCTAACAATACAAATACGTATGCTTGAAGGAAGGCAACCAATAATTCAATAAAAAACATCAGTATCATAAAGATTACTGCGCCCACTCCCACTCCATAACCAGCAACAGCACTTTGCTGACCAAACAACAAGACCAAACTCACAAAAGCAAGAATAATAATGTGTCCTGCAGTAATATTAGCCGTTAATCGAACCATCAATACTAATGGCTTAATAAACACCCCGGCAATTTCGATGGGAACAAGAATAAACTTAATAAGAAGCGGAACTCCCGGAGGCCAGAAAATGTGACCCCAGTAATGACCATTTCCATTTATTGTAGTAATAATGAAAACAAATGCTGCAAGCACAATAGTGATGGCCAGCGTTCCTGTAATGTTAAATCCGCCAAGAAAAGGGATCAATCCCAGCATATTACACATCCAGATAAAGAAGAAAACAGTTAAAAGGAATGGCATGAATTTATCTGCCTTTTTTGCACCTAATGAAGGCACTGCCACTTCATTCTTAATAAATAAAATTAGTGACTCTATAACGTTTTGTGCGCCCTTGGGGGCGGCGGATGCACCTTTATATTTACGAGCAATTCCGATAAAGAAGAACACCATTATAAACATGATGAACAACATACCAAATACACTTTTGGTAATTGAAAGGTCCATTGGTGGGGCTACTTCATGAAGTGCATTTCCATCCAAATCTGCGAAATAAATCTTCTCGTTTTCTATACGATACGAATTTCCGGTTGATGCGCTAGTGTAAAAACTTTCCTGATGGTCTTTGTAAAGATTGGAAGAAGAAAACACTTCAAATCCTTGCTCAGTGTAAAGAATTACAGGCAGCGGAACGCTAATATTTCCAATAAAATGAATGAAGTGTGCATCAGCCACGTGATGCATTATCATCTCTCCTGGATTGAATTTAGATTCGTGTCCATGTTCTTCATGATTTTCAGCGTCTGAATGAGCTATTTCTTCATGTTGAACAGCCTCGTCCTGAGCGACGACAACGGGTGACAACCCTATGATTGTCAGCGCAGTAATAAATGCACTAAAGACGATTTTCCGCATGCTTTTTCGATTCAAGAGTCCTCCAAGACCCACCAAAAATCGGTGCAAAAGTAGACAATTCCTATTGAATAACGGCTAATGAACTTATTTTTTTGATGGTTTTCTCAAATAAGTCTGCATAACAATCACCTCTAGAATCGTATAGCTCATGTAGATCACAAAAAGGGAAATGCCCACTTCTTTTGCTGACACTTTAATTTTCAGTAAATAAATGGTGAGAAATGCCAGAACTAACAGAAGCTTAATGGTTACAGAAGCCATAAAAGCAGTTAAGAACATTTGAGGGCTGGTTTGGTTGGCCCGAAGTGTCATGCGGTGCATCATGAGGGTTAGTACTGCAAAAGCCGGTACTATGGCATACACCATTTTCGGTAATTCAATGCCGCTTTTATCAACTATGAAAATCGCAATAATAAGCGCTACTGTAAGAGAAAGTAATTTGATAAAATAACCTGGCGTTGTCATCTGGGTCTGGTGTCTTTGATTACAAAATATATAGCGGCAGCAACGCCCAGTAAAGAAAGGATCAAAGTCCAGACTGGAAATTCGTTTTTCGATAAATTGTCGAGTTTTATCCCGCTATAAACCGCCACGCCAATAACCACAGCCATTTTTGTGGCCATGCCTGTGTAGCGCATAAAATCACTAGGCGGTTTGCTCTTCGAGGAGTTCTCCTTTTCGACTTGTAACATCTACTTTTTTGAACTCTTTCACTTTTGCGCCCATACTGCAAGTTCCGGTGAAGTACGCCCCCGGCTCAATGCTGAGCTTATCTGTAAATATGTCGCCCTCAATGCGTGCCGTGGATTTAAGAGTCAAAAGCTCTTGCACCGCAAGCTTTCCCTTAATAAGTCCCTCCACGTCGCTGTGTTGGCAATGCACATTACCTTCAATTTTGCCGTTAGGCCCAACTACCACCCTACCTTTGGTATGAATATCACCGGTAAAGGTTCCGTCTATGCGGATACTTGATTCTGAGCGGATGTTTCCCTCAAGATGTGTGCCCTCTACAATACGATTAATCGTTTGGTCGGGTGTGTTTTCGATAGAGCGTGCCATTGGAGATTGTTTTTTGAACATAGCGCCTAAAGATAGTAATTCTATTTACTTGAAATAGTTGGCGTTAAAAAAGCTTAGGTACTTTTCAAGGTTCTTATCCTTAAATAGCGCCACATAATTCTTCTTAGAAATAACGAAACGCTCGTAACCACCGGCATTCAACTCTTTTAACGCTCCTTGATCGGCAATAAATGTATTGTAGTATTCTGTTGCTTCGGCCATATCTTTAAATGGCTTGGCTAATACAATGTGGCGGTCCTTATCAAGCAAATTCGACGATACTTTCAATGCCAAAGAATTGTATGATTGGGAAGAGAAGTCGCTAATTGTGGCCTTTACCTCATTAAAACTGCCCCTATCACGATTAAAAACAACCGCAAAATAATGTTCCGCTGCAGGGTCCAATACATATAAATCATCTTCAATAGGCTCTTCTTCTTCCACTTCGCCCTCTTCAGGCCCGCTTTCTTTGTTCATTTCGCTCATTAAGATATCGAGGATTTCTTTAGCCCTGAGTCCTTCTTCCGTTTCAGGGTAAAGAGCATAAACCGCTTTAAGTTCGGAAATGTAATTGTCACGATTTCCCGTTTGCTTGTCAAGATTACCTATCGTGAGGGCTTTCAAAAAGTGATACTTGGGCACCAAGTGATTGTCTTTTCGAGTTTCAATCACATTAGTGCAAGCGGCAAGAACTTCCGGAAAAAGTCGATTTCTGTATTGGTTGAGCACAATTTCGTAAGCAGCCACTTCTTCTGCCTGTCTCATTGCCTCAATGGACTTATAGTCAGGGTTTAGCACTAATAAAGCATACTCACTGTCTGGATATAAACTCACCACCTGATCTCCCCAGTATTTCGAATTACAGGTTCCACAAAATGGATTCTGATAGCCATCTTGTTCTTTGGCGCGATATGCTCTATAAAGCTGGTAACAAGCCAAGACATGGAAATTAGAGCTCTCAAAACGGTCGGCGAGGATCTCAAATGATTCTACTGCGTTCTCGAAATCGTCCAGCTTTTCTTTATAGATCAATCCACAATTATAATAGGCTTGAGCTAAGGCAGTATTCGATTGCTCGATTTCATCCGGAGTATTTGGAATGCCTTCTCTCAATTGATCTTTCCCGGGAATTTTGCTCTCTTGCTTCACTTGCTCCGCAAGCACCTCCTCTTCTTGCTCTTCCTCTTGCTGAGATCCGTTTGCAATTTTTCGACTTCTTCTCCAGTTATCTTCTAAAGGTCTATCGCCCCAAGTAGTTTTGAAATTGTTGTATCCATCTTTTAATAAGGCGGCATTATAAAATGCCCAATTACTTCCATTGTCCAAGCCTACTCCACTTCCTTCGGCTAAAGCGGCGGCTGCGGCTTCTTCTTCCCTTCTTTCTTCCGCTTCGAGATCTTCAATAATCTTGTCTAGCCTAGCTTCGAGATCTTCTGGAGATAGCATAGCAAGCAATTGCAAACTATCTTCTCTTTGAATTACCTCGAGGTTCTTCACTAAATCGGTTAAGCTTGCTGCCCTGT
>JBDNHP010000277.1:0-12348 GCA_041688765.1 Flavobacteriales bacterium | reverse complement strand
GTTTACCAAATTGAGCACGGTAATTTGCCTGCTCCTCATTTACCCCCCGATAATATTCCAACGGTTGAGGGTGTAAAATTGGGCAGAATGTTGTTCTACGAGCAAAAAATAAGCAAAGGAAATATTCAATCTTGTGCAGATTGTCATAATCAGATAAATGGTTTTTCAGACATCAACCAATTCAGTATTGGTGTGGAAGGACTGAACGGAAATCGTCAGGCTATGAGTGTCTCCAATATGGCTTGGCATGACCAAGGTTTTTTCTGGGACGGAAGAGCCACTACTCTAAGAGATCAGGCTTTGCTTCCCATTCAGGACCCTTTGGAAATGAATGAAACGCTGGAAAATGTAGTTGCCAAAATACAGGCAGAAGAAATCTACAGGGACCAATTTATAAGGGCTTTTGGAAGCTCTAATGTAAGTTCTGAGCGCATTGCACTGGCTCTTGAACAGTTTATGCTGGTGATGGTTTCATCCAATTCAAAATACGATAAGTTTTTACAGGGAGAGGTAGAGCTCAGTGCCAACGAAATGCGCGGATTAGATCTGTTTTTCTCAGAATTCGATCCTTTTGGAGATGGTAGAGGTGCAGAATGTTTTCATTGTCACGGCGGTCCTGATTTTAGTAATCATCAATTCATGAATAATGGACTTAACGCGGATGCAAGCCAAACTGATTTAGGCCGATTCAACGTTACTGGCGATCCTTTTGATCGGGCCAAATTCAAAACAACATCATTAAGAAATATTGCAGTTACAGCTCCATATATGCACGATGGGCGATTCAACACCCTGGAAGAGGTAATGCAGCATTATAATTCAGGGGTTCAAGAATCATCAACCACAGAGCAGCTTTTGCAATACAATTTAGATCCGGGATTGGGATTAACTGAGTTTGAGATTGCGGACATTATTGCATTTCTGCAGACGCTCACGGATGAGGAGTTTTTAAGTAATCCAGATTTTTCTGATCCGAATTAATTCGCATCTATCTAAATATCACCCACTTGATTTATCGTTGGCTTGTTCTAACAAGTGTTACATGTCGGCAAAAGCGATAACTAAAATGATTTTTGGCGAGTTATAAGTTCTGGTCTTGCAACTTCACGCTGAGCACAAAGGAGCATAAAAAAAGCTCCCCGTTTTTAATCAGGAAGCTTTCTTAGTGCGCCCACCAGGGCTTGAACCTGGGACCACCTGATTATGAGTCAGGTGCTCTAACCAACTGAGCTATGGGCGCGGGGGCACAAAAATAGTATTTTTGTAATCAATGCACAGGAATCTTGTGTTGATTTTGTTTTTTTGTCCGAATTACCTAACTAACAACAATTTATGAAACCTCTAACTCTACTACTAGCGCTTAGCTTACTCTCTATGAATGTGTTTTCTCAAAAGGATGCGGCAATTGTCGCGGCAATGCGAAACAAACCTTCCCTTACCACGGCAGCAACAGAAATTGGAATTGCTAATATGCCAATATCCGCCAGTGGTATAATGATTCATGGCGAAGATCGCGATGTAGAAAAGCAGATTAAGCACTATTTTGAAGATAAACTTGGGGTTGACCTCAAGAAGAACAAGGGCATATTACAAAAAAGCGGTCTAAGTATTCCTGCAATGCATCCAGATACACTGAGTCTCTTTTTAGAGCTCAAAAAAAATAATACAGGCGTTGATCTAGCTATTGCTGCAGGTTCCGGAAACACATTCTTGAGTCCCCAGACGCATCCTAAAGCATTCTTGTTTATGGATTCTATCCTTATAGATTTCAGCACGATTTTTTACGCTAAATCCTACCATGATAAATTGGCAGATGAGCGAAAAGCACTTGAGAAATTAAATAAAGAGCTTAGTCATGATCAGAGTCAATTAGGCAGTCTGGGCAAATCAATCAGTAGCACATCTGGTAAAATAAAGTCTGATGAGTTGGGTGTGGAAAAGGCGAAAAACGCTACAAGAACAGCAGACTCTTCCATAGAAACATTGGAATCAGATAAAAGCGGAAAAACGAAGGCATTACAAGAAGTGATTTTAGCTATGGATCAGCGCAAACTGGTTATGGATCCGCTTCAATCACAAATTAATACCAAAGCCATAGCCGGTGAAACTGAAAGCAAAGAATATAAAAAGCAAAGCAAAGCGCTTTCTAAGTTGAGAAAATCAGATGCTGCGCAATTGAAACAAAAAGAAAAGCTGAGCAGTTCTATCACCAAATTAGATGGTCAACTTATCAAACGACGCACTTCAAAGAATAAAGCGGAATCCACTCAACGCGATTTAGAAACCCGGATAATGTCGCACAAAAACGAGCAGGCCAAATTGGAAGGAAACATTCGGGACACTGAAAAGAACATCAAAAACCTTGAAGAGATGATAAAAGAAAAAGACCGTTTAATTACTGATCTTGAGTTAAGTGCAGCCGCCTTGGGACTAAAACCCTGAAGATGTTGAGCGAATTGCCTATTTTTGCGCTCCTTTAAAAAAGGCCTCATAGTTCAAGGGATAGAACGGAAGTTTCCTAAACTTTAAATCCAGGTTCGAGTCCTGGTGAGGCCACAAAGAAGAGTGAGAGCGGAGAGCGGAGAGTGAAGAGCGCTGTTACAAATGGCCCCGTAGTACAATGGAAGTGCGTAGGTTTCCGGAACCTAAAATCCAGGTTCGATCCCTGGCGGGGCTACAAGGCTTTTAACCGCGTAATTCGCGGTTTTTTGCTTTTATTGCAGAAGCAAAATTCTTTACCTTAACCCTCATACATTTCTCATGCGCAGCATCCTCGTCTTATTCCTATTCACGTTTCCTATAGCACTCTTTTCATAAACTAACCTCCTTCATTGCGGCACCATCATTGACGTCGTCTCCAAAAAGACCAACAAAGAAAGTTCACTTGTAAAGACGAAGTTCTTTGCTTCTCGGAACAAGTTCCCAATTACTGAAGACATTTAGTAGTTCCATGCCACATAAGGGAGTGCCACCATCTACTATTGAGGCTTCAATATTTAAAACTTTAAAATCGCCAATCAGAATCTCGCCAATTCTTACTCTTTTGACATCTATTGTTTTTCCGTCTGCAAGTATCCTTTGATCTTCAGAGAGAAGGTCGTATTCTGAGATGACACCTTCACTCATTAATTCCGAAGCGAGTTCATCGGTAATCACAAAGTCACTGGCCCCTGTATCTATTAACAAGTATCTTTTAAGAGAACCGATTTGAATTTTGACTTTGTACCCTTGCCCTGATATGTAGACTAGTGGCATCACGGTCTTGTCACTCTCACCAATGATCATTGGGCTTGCTTTGGGTTCAGAAAGCTTGTACTCGGTGATAAGCTCTTCAAAACAAGCCATACCTATCTCATTATAAGCTTCCGTATCAGTGTTATCAAACTTCCGTAATTCGCTCATTTTGATATTTCTGTGTGCTAATCTCTCCATCATGCAGTCACAGAGTTCTATCATCATTTTATCAGTGAGGATGTCCTTAACATCAGGATTTGTGCGCATTTCACTCAGACATCCTTGCTTCATGACCTTTAAAGTTTCTTCGCTATAATCTATGTCTGTTGTGCTAAAATCATCATCCAATTTCACATGCCTGTCAAAGCAAATTGGCTACTATCCGGAAGTGGTAAGGAAAAAAGCAGCAGAAATTGGGCCGATGATTCAAAACACCTTTGCAAAGGCATGGAAAAAAGGAGTGCCAATTGTGTTTGGAACTGATGCCGGAGTATTCTCTCATGGCGATAACTGGAAAGAGTTCGTTTATATGACGGAAGTAGGAATGCCCATGATGGATGCCATTGCCAACGCCACTATATTCCCGCTAAAATTCTTGGCCTCGATAAAGAACTCGGATCTATTGAATTGGGAAAAATAGCAGACATTATTGCTGTAGATGGCGATCCGCTGCCAGATCCGGCTTTGATGTCTGACATGAAAATGGTAATGAAAGATGGCAAAATCTATAAGCTTAAATAACGCTATCTAACTAAGCGGCAAGAGTTCGCAAAATAATTTAACAGGTAATATTCTACTTTTATCGGAATTCTTCTTATTTTAGCAAAATGATCTATGTTGCTGAAAACTTGAGGTTTCTGCGTAAAAGCAAAAAACTCACTCAGGCACAATTGTCTGAAAAACTTGGCCTCAAGCGTTCTGTTTTAGGGGCTTATGAAGAAGGGAGGGCTGAGCCTAAATACAATACCCTCATCATCTTTTCCGATTTTTTTAAAGTCGGAATTGACGATCTTTTGCTCAAAAAACTGGAAGCCGGAGGAATAAGCCCTAAAGATCTTACCGGGATTCAATTGAGAATTCTACCGATTACCATCAATCCAGATACGGATCAAGAAATGGTGCCCCTGGTCCCAATTAAAGCACAAGCAGGCTACACCAAAGGTTATGGAGACGCAGAATACATCGGGAATCTGCCTCAATTCGCATTGCCATTTCCGGAACTTTCACGGGAATCTACCTACCGCCTTTTTCAAACCGAGGGCGACAGTATGCTGCCAATTCCAAGCGGTGCTTATGTAATTACAGAATATTTGAGCGATTGGACTAGAGTGCGCAGTGATGAGTGTTATGTAGTTCTTACCCGTGATGATGGAATGGTTTTTAAGCGCGTCATTAATCACCTCGAAAGTGAGGGCGAATTATTACTTAAATCGGATAATCCAGCTTACAACCCTTATGCTGTTAAAGCGGATGAACTGCTCGAAATATGGAAGGTTTTGGGCTATATTTCATTTGCACTTCCTCAGCCCGGCGAAGGGTTATTGGGATTAAATGACATCAGAAATGCTATTAGTACTTTGCAAAACGATTTAACAGCGTTGAAAACAAAATCCTGATGTGCGGACGCTACGTGACGGTTACCAAAATTAAAGAGATCGAAAAACGATTTCAAGCAGAGGCAAAAGAGCCAGAAGCTTATAGGCCTTCCGTTAATATTGCTGCTGGTAACAAAGCACCTGTAATTTGCAACGATAAACCCAACGAAATACGCTTTCTTCAATTTGGTTTTACTCCCGCTTGGGCGAGTAAAAACATGTACGTGATTAATGCCCGTTCTGAGGGAGATCTCAATCCGGATGATGACCCCAAATTTCGCGGAGGAAAAGGAATCATTCACAAACCAATGTTTCGATCATCCATCAGGAATAAGCGATGTTTAGTAATTGCCGATGCCTTTATTGAGGGGCCTAAAAATGAAAAACTTTCTAAACCTTACTGCGTCTATTTGCGTGATGGAGAAAGACCGTTCGCTTTGGCGGGGATCTGGGATCGCTGGGCGAATAAAGAAACAGGAGAAATTTTAGATTCATTTGCTATTATCACCACCGTTTCCAATGAATTGATGCAGCAAATCGGGCATCATCGCTCTCCAGTTATCATTCCTAAAGTATATGAAAAGCAATGGCTTTCCAAGGAATCGAGCCTTGATGAAATAACCTCATTACTAGAGCCATATCCCGCAGATCAAATGAATGCCTACCCCATTTCTGCGGCTATCAAAAGTGTAAAAGAAAACGGCCTTCACCTGCTAAAGCCAATTGGAGAGCGGGTATTCAAAGAATATGAATACGAGATCTATGAAGAAATAAAGCTTTATGGAATGGGGCAATCGCCTGCCAGAAACAGAAAAAATGCAGAAGACTGAACATTTGAGTTCTCTTTTTAGTTATAAGTACTTATTTTAGTCTTAACAATCAGCTATCTTTATTGACCCATTAAGAAAAATGAAAATGAAAAAAGTATTTGCGCCCCTGTTAGTATTGATCAGCCTGAACTCTATGGCTCAATTTCCCTATAACCCTGATTCTAATAACGATAGCCTAATTACATTAACTGATTTGGTTGCGTTTCTGCCATACTTCGGACAGGTATATTATGTAGATGAAGTACTCGCTATTGAAAATGGCGGAACAGGGGCCAACAATGCAGATGAGGCCAGATTAAACCTTGACTTGGGCTTGTTTTCAGATAGTTCAACCTTAGTTAATAACAACCCAATTCCAGCGGGATGGGTTAATGGTGGCTTGCGTGTTATGGGTCGATTTGCCCATGGTGATGCTGTATCTGCCACCGGTCTTTTTTCTCATGCAAGTGGATCTGCAGTCACTGCCAGTGGCGATTTCAGTAATGCTCAAAATAGGAATACCATTGCTTCTGGAATATGCGCTCATGCTGAAGGCGAGGGTAGTGCGGCAGCCAATACTGCGGCACATGCCGAAGGATTTCAAACCGAAGCGCTGGGTGTTGCGTCCCATTCTGAAGGTTGGGCAACAGAAGCTTCTGGCCTCTATTCCCATGCACAAAACCGCAATACCAGAGCTACTGCCATCTGTTCGCATGCAGAAGGGGAAGGTTGTGTTGCTAGTGATGATGCTGCTCATGCTGAAGGAATGAATACTGTTTCTTCAGGAGTTGGTTCACATTCTGAAGGATTTGGCACCGATGCTACCGGGAATTACTCTCATGCCGAAGGTCGATTAACGCTTGCAAGCGGACAAAGTTCACATGCCAGCGGTGAGAGCTGCACAGCATCTGCAACTGCCACTTATGCCGGTGGAAATATGGCTGTTGCTAGCGGTGCTTATGGATTTGCTCATGGATTAGGAGTTCTCGCTGATCATAATGAGCATTTCGCTGTAGGTCGATACAATCTTGGTGCCCAAATCGACGTGATTTTCGCTGTTGGAAATGGAACCGGTGGTGCTTCCAGATCTGATGCCTTCCAAGTAAATAACAATGGAAGTGCAACTTTGGCAGGACAACTGAATGTTGGAGGCACAGTTGTAGCTTCCGGAACGGATTTAGTTCTGGAAATTACAAATTTGCAATCCGAAAACGCGGTAATGGCAGCACAAATAGCAGAACTCCAGGCCGCAATATTACTTCTTCAACAAGGAATTATGGGCGGTAATAACGAATAAGTTAAACATTATAATAAACAATGAGAGGCCGCAAATAGCGGCCTCTACTGTTTAATATTCAATTGTGATAAATACCAAATCTAAAGCCCTCAGGGAACAAATTGCTTTATTGAATAAACCTGAGTTTCCGCAATTAATTGAAATATGATTATTCCAGAAATAATTGAAAATTGATTTTGCTCTCCCGCCAATACAGTATTTTCAAATAGCATTTTTCCACTAATATCATAGGCCCTCAGCAATCCGCCCTCCAAACTAGTTATACTTGCTTGTCCCGGATTTGTTATGATAACTATAGGGTTTATGCTCACCTTCTCACTGAGGTTAGTTCCTGCAGCTTCCGGATAGCTAATAGTAAAGCCATCAAAGCCATCACCGCTATCTGTATTAGAATTGTTACTCGCAACACCTGAACAATAAAAAGAAACAGGTCCACCTCCAGCCTCAGGGGCTGTCCAATCAACCAAGAAAAAATTGTTAGGAGAATCCATGCTATGCTCTGCGATATGTCGGCTACCTACGGCCTCAAGCTGAACACTTGGTCCTGGATTGCTAAAAACACCGGCATTGGAAGCGTCAGAAACAAATACAGCAGTTGCTTGAAAACCATAAGTACTAGGCGTTCCCATACCAGCATTAATTGTAACTCTTACCCTATACTGATTACCCGGGATGTATGAAACTGCCGGCACCAAGTCTGGCAACTCAAGTAATTCAACCACCGTTGTGGGTGAAAACGATCCACTGGTATGGCAAGTTGTTGTGTTACAGCTCGGGCTACTTCCCGGTGCTCCTGTGCGATCCAGATTCTGATCTTCGGCCACTCCATTATTACTGGAAATCAATACCGGAGCAAGAACTACACATGCGGCAAATAAAAGGTAAGGTTTTTTCATAAAAATCATGTTGTGTTATGTGGTACAAACAATACAAAGAAACAGAATAAAACCCCTTTATGTTTTAAACCGATATCGATCAACTCATGGAAAGCTAAATCAAGATAACCTATTTGCCTTTTCTTCGTAGAGATCTAATATATGCAGGCACTAAGACTTATAAAAATCTACTGGTTGAAGGCAATATTGCCCGCCTCCTCCATCAAAATTCCCCTTGCCAATCGCCGCCACTACCTTCTGAGCACACAAATCAGTGCATCATTAAGCGTTTTGGCCTTGGGTTTGTTTATCATCATCCGCTCGCTTACCCCGGAAAACACCATTATTCAGATTTGGCTCCTAGCTTTAATCGGACTTCTTATTATCGGGATAATACTTGCTGCTCTAGGAAGACCTAAATTCAGCCCCTTTTTCATTTCGGTCGGATTGCCCGTGCTATTATTGCTTTCAACAATACATTCCAAACTACTTCATCCCAATTTGATTCACGAGGGCAGCTTCTACAATCCACGTTTCTTTTTACTTGGCTTAGCCGTTCTGCCGCTCATCGTTTACGATTTCAAGCAAAAAACAACAATGGCTATTTGCCTAATTGTTAATGTTGGATTGCTTGTTTTTTATAATCCGATTCATAGTTTTTTCGGGGCTAGCCCAAATGAAATAATGGGAGTGGCAATCAAAAATTATGATTTCATTTCTAAGGCCTCGGCCCTTTCTGCATTGGCACTGGTGCTTGCCATGTTCTTTCTGAAAATGTTGAATTTTAAGTATGAAAAGCGAATAGAATTTCTTCTACAAACTACCTCTACCCAGCATGAGGAGCTGAAATCCAGTGTTCGATATGCGCAAAGACTTCAACAAAACATTATCCCGGATTTAAAATCATTTCCTCACCTTCAAAAACGACTCGAACTTGTTTATCGACCTAAAGATATAGTAAGTGGTGATTTTTTTGTGCTACAAAATTCCGGATCAAAAATTCATCTTGGCGTCATAGACTGCACCGGACATGGCGTTCCCGGTGCCTTCCTCAGCATTGTTGCTCATAATAATCTTCAAAATGCATTCAATCAATTTGGTACAGCGGGGCCCGGTAAAATTTTGGATGAATTAAATAAAACCGTTCGTGCTGAATTAACGAGGTCGCAGGAGAGCAATATTTACGACAGCATGGATATTAGTTTGTTCGAAATTGACGAAGACAACAAATCAATAAAATACGCAGGCGCAAAGGGCGCGGCAATAATTTACAAGGCTGGAGAAACGCTTCATTTGCCCTTTGAAAGAAGAAGTATTGGTGATGATAATTCGAGGCGCTTTGCAGAGACTAAAATTGAATACTCAGAAGGTGATCAATTAATAGTTTATAGCGATGGATTCATTGATCAATTTGGCGGTCCGGAAAATAAAAAGTTCGGTAACAAAAGATTTCGTGAGCATTTAAATTCTACCCTACAATCAGACAAGGATTTAAGAATTGGATTTTTCAACAAGCTGTTCGACGCCTGGAAAGGGATTCAGGATCAAACAGATGATGTTTGTTTGGTTCATTTGAGGTTTTGAGGGGGCCTTGTACCGTATTAGAGAAATAAAATTTTTGTGGTTTACAATTGCTAACAACCCCAGCCCGTCTAAAAACCATCTTCTATCCTAATCTAATCCATTTTCTGGCTACTTCACAGGCCATTGCAAAATACCATATTTCGGTACAAATCAAAGAAAGACCAAGTTCAAAATTTAATACCGGCTAATAGGCCTCCATTTCGCAGTTTTGAAGGCGGGCTTGAACTCTTTCAAACAAATGTAATCGCACAAAGTCAACGGAATAAACATCAACTGTTCTCTACTTTCTACTTAAATGAATCTCTTGAATTGAAAACACAAAATATGGCACCGAAAACAAAGATTTAATAATTAATAATTCGGAGACGTTTTTTGACCATCCGATGTCCCGCCGTTAACACAATGTGCCAGAATTTAGAAGTGATAATTATCAAGCTAGAACTGTCAAAATTAGAAATTCCAACATGAGGCAAAACAAATGCTTGCACCAATTCTTAGAGGCTGTCTGTGATTGTAGCTATTGTGCCGCATCTTCCTCGGCATCAATGGTGTACAGATTGTCAGTTTTTTTCTGCTCCAATTTCAATTGCCTTTAACACTGCGAAATAAGCAAACACTACCATTTTAGGGATACTTGAAAGGGCACCAAATAAATTTTTAAGCGTATTTACAGCGTATTCCAAAACCACTTCGTCTCTAACAAATTTAATTTCTGCAAGATTCTCCGCGCCTAAGTCCTTTTCTTTATTGTAGTACTCAAGAAAGCTCTCAAACCACTTAATATTCTTGAAAATCTCTGCACTCGATATTTGTTTTATCCTTCTTCCCCGTATTGAAGTTTGAGCAAAATATATTACAAAGATAGACTCAAGTAAATCTTCTATAGTAGGCCTATCCAAGCCAACTCTTTCTAAAGCAAGCACAACCGCTGTAAAATTTGGCTGACTCTTGTTTATTTTTATTGACTGGGATGTAAGTAATTCAATGCTGCTGTAATCAAAAAATGCTCGTGCCTTATGCAGGTCGTCTTGCGTAATATGGAATTCATTCATTTGTGCGCTTTTGTTTGTTTTAATTTCAACTTGGCTATTAATACTAAGTTTAGCCCGTCTAAAAAACCATTAAAACCGCGAATTTATTCGATTTTCTGGCTTCCTATCACAGGCAATTGCAAAATGATGCCAAATCTACATATAATATAGACCAAAACATTTTATATGAAAGATTAGTAAATGCTCTTAGACTAGCCCTTATAAACCAATGGAGCATTACTGAATAGGATTATTACAGATACCTAAATAGTATAACACATTCCTGTGAAAACTAAAGAAAGGTGATGTTGGAAATTTAATAGGTTTTGGGGCTGAAACTACCTGTTTTAGAATAATTATGAGCTCCTTTAGACAAAAGTAATCGTCCTAAGACGCCTGAAAAACATCACTTGTTCTGCGCTTTTACCTTAAATGTATCTCCTGAATTAAAAACACAAAATAAGGCAACGAAAACAAAGATTTAATAATTAATAATTCGGCGACGTTTTTTGACCCATTAACTCTCTAATTGAAATGCCCTTTAATGAAGTTTAGGTTTAGATAGCAAACACTTATTTAACAATTTTACGAGCAATGATCCCAGACTTACTTCGAGCGGAAACAAAATAAATACCTTTTGTAAAGCCAGACACGTCTATTTTTCTTTGACCATTCTCCATATACTCCGTAAAGACCAGTTGGCCCAACGAACTATGGATTTCAACCCAAGAATTATTCTTGATTTTTAAATTCAATTCATTGGTTATAATTGTCGGATAAATGAGAAACGGATTGTCTTGAACAGCATTCAGTCCAACAGTACTGAGCTCTTCTACTCTAATGTCATCAATAAAATAGAGTGCCCCATAGGTTCCTGGCTCACCAGATGCCGATGGGTTTGTTATTGTATTCGTTGAATTATCATCATAAAAATTACCAATAGTAATATATGAAAATGCTTCTTGCGCTACTATCGTGTCCGATATTAGCACCCAATTTGTAACATCATCGATAAATGTGCTCGACGAAACCTGAGGCGTAAAGTTCAATGTGTTATCATTGTTGGATGTCGGTTGGTTCACAGAGAGATGAGCACCTATTTTATCAATAGCCATTTCCATAAAGTCAGCAAGTGAAACATAAAATTCCACCACATAAGAATTACCAACATTCATAGGGCTTGTTAATGCCGTTTGCACATATTGCCTTTGGTTAAGATTCGGTATGGTAAAAGACCAAACACCCACCATTACATCACCAGTGCGCGGCATTTGGTTGCCCTTTAAACCAATTGGACCATCATATTGGCTAAAAGGCTGAAAGTTGTAACAGGAGGCCTCTATATTTGTAAAAAACACTTGCGGAGAAGCTAAAGTTGGATTCGCCCAATTATTCATTATTTGATTAAAGTCTGACGGTCCTTGGATACCACAAAACTGATTTGCATAATCTTCAAAACTTGGATTCAGCACCATGTTTTGTGCCCAAGACACTTTAATTGTGAAGAAAAAAAATATTATTAAAATTACTGATTTTTTCATCGGTTCAAATGCTTGCTAAGGCTGTTTAAAATCCTTTCTCAGAGCCGAATATATTCAAATATCCCGAACAAGCGATTTTTCTGTTCAGCATTATTTTACCATAAATATCCTAGCCCTGAAAGGGCGTTATATCTTAACACAGGGCGACAGCCCCGTGATCGTGCCCGCCCTGTGATCGCGACAGCCCCGTGATCGCGCCAGCCCCGAGATCGTGACAGCCCCGTGATCGCGACAGCCCTGTGTGGGTGCCAGCCCCGTATGGGTGCCAGCCTCGTGATCGCGCCAGCCTCGTGATCGCGCCAGCCTCGTGATCGCGCCAGCCTCGTGATCGCGCCAGCCCCGAGATCGTGACAGCCCCGTGATCGCGACAGCCCTGTGTGGG
>JBDNHP010000276.1:0-11815 GCA_041688765.1 Flavobacteriales bacterium | reverse complement strand
TGGTTGCCTTACTCCAAGCCGAATGCGAACTAAGTAGAAAATCTAAAAGGAGCTGGGGAGATTATAGCTTTACAATTATGAAAGTAGGCGCCTCCTCCATCCTAACCCCGAAGAAATATTGAACAAAATAGTACAATCGCCCTGGTTGCCCCACTCCAAGCCGAATGCGAACTAAGTAGAAAATCGAAAGAGGGCTAAAGGAATGGATTTTTGAGGCAATTAAGTTCATCTTAGGCTTGTCTCTAATCAAAATGAATCACCTACGTTTTAACAAAGCGATGAAACTTTAGAAAACAGCATCATTTTCAAATTAAAAATGGCTCCCTCACTTCTTCAGTAAGTGCATTCCTGTTCAGCTTTGGATAACAATAAAGCAATGTCTAATCCCTGCTTTTGAATAACCAAAAATGTAACTCGCTTGTTTCTTCTACAATCTTTTTGAAGTAGATGTAGGATGTCTCCGCTCAACTTGAGCTCTTTCTTTCGTCTAAATACCCCAAAAGATGCCAAAAACCATTCGGGCCAGCTGATATTGAGACATTTTGAATTTTAATACATTGTATATAATCGTGTTAAATTTTGTGATTTTATCATTTGCGGAAAACAAAAAAGCTCAAACTGAGAATCATTTTGTCAAGAGTTCAAAGAATATGCGCCATTTTTCAAGTGGATCAATATTGAACATGCCAGTGTTCATGGTTTGGTTTTAGAATACCTCTTTTAAGGGATTGAATCTCAATTTACAAGCAGGTAGCTTTGGAAGATAATTATCGGAATCATGATTCAGAATTCAACGCCCATCAATCATCTCGCAGAAATAGACCATCAACTCCTTATGTACCTTCGCAGGTTCGGTAAACCACTTGATGAGGTTTTAACAGTTGGCGATTTGAATCAAGAATTGGGTTACCAACCCGGATTTTTAAAAATGCTCTTGAATACTTATTTCAATTTACCTGAGCAAAATAAATCCGAAATTGAAAAACAATTTTACCCTGATCTGATTAGGTATTTAAGGGAAAGTCATACTTATTACACCAATGTTGCATTTCCTCAAATTAACAGATCGCTCGAAACAATTCTGAATCAAGACGATCCTTCTGTGCCTGCGGCGTTTATTTGCCAAACCTTTATTCAGCATTATGCACATAAAATGGCATTGCACTTTGAAGAAGAAGAACGATCATTATTTCCTTTAGCAGAAAAATTAATGGCTGTGAATTTTGTTTGCGGTCTTAGTGATTTGAATAATTACTCTATAGTTTTAATGATCGAAAACGAACATGAATCGCTCAATGAAGAATTAAAACGAGTACATGAAGTGCTATTGAGATTCAGACTTTCAGAACGCAGCTATTCGCCAATCCATGGCGTACTCGCGTTTATGTCAGTGCTTCAGCGCGACATTAAGTTGCATGAATTGATCGAAGATGAAATCCTATTGCCATTTGTGACTTGTAGATTGAATGCTATCCGTATAATGAAGAATTGATTCAAAACGGAACTGTAAATACATCATTGCGCTCGAGGTAACCGTGTAGCAATTGTTTGCCAAACCCTGAAACATCAATGGATTGAGCATAGAGAGCTAAATCTTCCTTGGTTCTGATCATTTCGTTTTTCGGAAAAAAGCCAAAAGAAAGGGGGATGCCATTTTCTACCAGAATAAAGCTTTGTTCATTATGGTTTCGTCCTTCACCCGGAACAATAAAGCTGTCTTTTTCATTCAATAATTCATTGATACTCCTTTGCAAATCTTCATTCCAATCACCGGAATATTCTTGATTTTCGGCATCTTCAATTCCGCAACAGGCGAGGGGAAGCTGATGTTCATTGACAAAATTTAGCATCCATTCTCTGGCAGTTCCATAGCTATCGAAAACACGAATTGCACTGTTGAGTCCATTGGTATTTTGCAGAGCTAGGCGCAGTCTGTTTTTACCATCCGTATAGGTGTAAATTCCAAATTGCCTTGTTCTTAGTTTCTGCGCGCGGTTGAGTGGTGGCCAGTTTTTGCGGATTTCCTGATCTTCAAAAAGCAATGCAATGAGTTCTGTTCCGCATAGTTGGAAATGGATATCGCATACTTTTTTAACCAATTCCTGCCTAAAGAAATTGAGGTATTGTCCATTGAAATGAGAGCGAATTCTTTGCTTTATATTTTTGGCTTTACCGATATAAAGAATTTCACCTTTTTCATTAAGGAAATAATAGACACCGGGCTCATCAGGGAGTTTCTCCCAAACCTCAACCCGCACGGAAGGTGGAAGAAAAGAATCGGGTTCGTTCCGCTTTAATGATTTGCTGATAATACCTTCAGTGTCTGCCTCAATCAATTTTGTAAATATTTCGGCAGTTGCTTTAGTATCGCCCCAGGCGCGGTGAGGCGATGGATTAACAATGTGCAATGATTCGCTAAGGTTAGCTAAACTGTAAGATTTGAATCCGGGAAGTATTTTCCGGCTGAGCCTCACAGTGCAGAGTTTGAGAGGGTTCCAAGCTAGTCCCTCTTTGTTAAAACATTCTTTTAAAAAAGAGAAATCGAAATTGACATTATGAGCAACGAAAACCGCATCTTGTAAGAAATCGTGAACTTCAGCGGCAATATCTGAAAAGGAGGGTGCATTTTCGAGCATTTCATCTGTAATGCCCGTCATTCTGGAAACGAAATATGGAATTGATCTTCCTGGATTCACAAGGGATTGAAAGGAATCGAAAACTTTTTCACCATCGTGCAAAAGAATACTGATCTCCGTAATTCCATGTTCCGACGGATGTCCGCCGGTGGTTTCCAAATCAGTTATAGCGAATATCATAGTACAAAGTTAGTTTTTCGTGTGAATACATGTCGGCAACAAATAAAGGATGGCACATTGTAATGTATTGGAGTGCTTATTAAATTTGGACATGAAAAAGTCAGTTCCCATTGGTATTTCCGTAATCAGCTTGCTTTTAAGTTCTTGTGGAAATACAGAAGAGCCGAACAGTTCTGGTCTAGTTCCTGAACAAGTTTCGGATTCTGCCGATATTCCTGAACAATTAGATAAATCAGTCGTTTCCATGCCTGTTTACCCCCGATTAGACAATGAAAAATGTGAGGAATTCTTGTTAAAATACGGTGCTGAACATCCTGAGAATCGGGTGATTATTCATACTGATTTGGGCGATATGGAAGTGGAATTATTTGATGATACACCTATTCATCGGGCTAATTTTCTGTATCTCATCCATCGCAATTACTTCAATCCAACTGAAATATTGCGGGTAATCAAGGGATTTGTAATTCAAGGAGGTAATTCAGACGAGGAAGAGCCGCAAACCAAGCGTTTTCTGATTGGTGATTATACCTTACCATCCGAAATTAGGCCAAATAGAATCCATCTGAGGGGAGCCTTGGCTATGTCAAGAAGCTATGAGAAAAATCCTGAAAAAAGGTCATCCTCTTATGATTTTTACTTAGTGCATGGCAGCATTCCCGGATCGGTGCAAATTCATGAATCCAAGCAGAAACGCAAATACTCCGAAGAGCAAATTGCCGATTATTTGAAAATAGGCGGTGCCATGCATTTGGACGAAGAACATACAGTTTTCGGTCGATTGGTCAAGGGTTTTGATGTGTTGGATCGCATTGCAAATGTTGAAGTAGATAAAACGGATTGGCCCAAAAATACCATCATGTTGAGGATGGAGATCAAAGAGTGATGTATGATTAGATGATATTTCTAGTGTAAAATCGGTATTTTTGAGCAAACGAAAAGTGATGAATAGATACAGTTTACTTTTTCTGATTTCCATAGGTTTAGTCACGGTAACGCAAGCGCAGCTATCAAATTCGTATAAATATATCCCAACTAACAGTGCAATTGGCTTCTATCAGGACGATGATGAAGATTGGGACGATGATGATGATCGCGGGTTCAGTTTTGGGATCAATCTTGGAGTTTATTTTGCTAATAAGAAGAGTGCAGCCGTTTATAATGGCACTTGTTCCTATACTATTGAAGGTGTGAATGCTGGTGTTCGATGTTTTGAAATTTATGAGCGCTTAACACTTAATATCAACGACATAAATTTTATTACATCGTATTACAATATTACCAGTTTTGAAGCCCCGGTTGATATGCATCCTGCTAATATGCGATATCAACCGGCGATGATGTACGGATTGAGAATGAAATACAATTTCAACAGTGATAATGCGATTTTGATTAATGCCAATTTTGGTCGAATTAAATCGGTAGATCAGTTTACACTTCGATTTATTGGCGGCCCAATTCAGCAAAATGCTCAGGATAATATTCAACTTTTTGATATTACCGGTGAGGAAGACCGTTTTCAGTTTTCTGCGGTTTACAGGGCTGGAGCGATGATTAACGATCAGACTAATTTTTATTTTGAACTTGGACCTTCCATGGTTGGTGTGAAAGTGGGCAAAAACAAAATTTTCATTGCAGAACGCAATTATGATTTGTTTATCGGAGCGCAAAATCCGAACCAGTTGATTGCATATCAGCCAAGAACGGATATTGGATTTGGTTTTAAATTAGGAACAGGGCTGGAGATGAGATTTAGCGATAAATATGAGATAGATCTTGGGTTTTCAGCAGCCAGAGAGCGCGTTATTTTAGGTTCATTTGATCAGAAGATTTGGAATTATGCCATTATGCTTGGTTTTAGCATATAGTTCTATGGTAAAGAATTCAAAATTAGTTAAAAATTAAGCCCCGAGTCCCGGGGCTTAATTTTGAAACCTTAACCAAAAAAACGCTCTTAGAGCATGAAAAAACGCTATTCAACAGAAGGCTAACCAAAACCTTCATCATAAATTTAATAATCTTATTTCAGCGCTGAAAGCGCTATTTGAGTAACGGTATAAAATCAAAGGATAATGGAAGATATTTCAATAGAACGGTCAGATCGATTTGATAAATTCAATGATTATTTCAAATCTTATATCAATAGGGTTAGCGATTCGGAACTATTAGTTGTTTTGGTGTATCAAGTAAAGACTTTAAATGCACTCCTTGAAAATATATCCGAGGAGCAAAGTGAATTTCGGTATGCCGAGGGGAAATGGTCCATCAAAGAGTTGTTGCTACATATTACTGATACAGAGCGCATTATGTCCTATCGGGCTTTAAGGGCGGCGCGAAATGATAGTACCTTAATGCCTTCTTTTGATGAGAATGCTTTTGTGGCGGAGTCTTTTGCTTCGGAAAGAAGTTTTGAAAGTATATTGAATGAATGGAATGCAGCGCGCAATTCGGTGATTTGTTTGTTTGAAGATTTGAATGAGATTCAGTTGGCCAGAATTGGCAAATTCAGTGGGTCGGAATTATCGGTGGAGGGCATAGGGTATTTAATTGCAGGTCATTTGCTGCATCATGTGGAGGTGCTTAACACCCGTTATAATATGAAGTGATATTGCGGCATAGCATCGCAAAAGGAACAAAGAAGAAGTAAAATAAAGACGCAGATTATTTGCGTTCTTTAGCCCTCATTTGCACCCTTTGATAGGCTGAAAAAATGTAAACTCAATTAGCCGGAATCCGCTTTAAAGTCTCTAGCAAATAATTCCAGAATTTATTGACGGATGAAATCTGAACTTTTTCTTCCGGTGAATGAGCACCAAGAATATTCGGACCAAAAGAAATCATATCCATTTCTGGATAATGCCTACCGATAATTCCACACTCCAATCCAGCATGACAAGCCATCACATTTGCTTTTTCATTGTACATCTCCTGATGTAATTCAGCCATGATTTTAACAATGTCGGAACCCGGGCGTGGAGTCCAACCCGGATAGGATCCTGCATATTTTACTTCCGCATTCAGAATAGCAAACGCCGAAGAAATAGCATCAGCAAGATCATTTTTTTCTGAATCTACAGCACTTCTGGTAAGGCATTGAATATTGATTTTTCCTGCACCAACCGAAACTTTAGAGAGATTATTGGAACTTTGAACCAATCCCGGAATATCCGGACTCATTCTATAAATTCCATTCGGACAGGCATAAATGGAAGCGAGTAATTTCTTTTGATCGTCAACATTCATAACTAAATCAGCCTTATTTCCTTCCTTCAATACCAATCCACCATCAGGATCAGTACTTGCATATTCATTTCGAATAACTTGATTTATTTCATTGATCCAGGCAGCAAACGCTGAGCATTGTGCTTCAGGAACAAACACAGCCGAAAAAGATTCACGTGGAATAGCATTTCTCAATCCCCCGCCTTCAATTGTTGCAATTCTAATTTGGAATTTACTACTAGCATTGAACAAAACACGATTCATGATTTTATTCGCATTGCCTCTTCCTAAATGAATTTCCATTCCGGAATGACCGCCTTTAAATCCTCTCACGCTCAAGGTGTAAGACTTGTGCTGTGCTGGAATTTCTTCCGTTTTATAGTTTGCAGCAGCCGTTACATCTATCCCGCCAGCACAACCGATAGTAAGTTCGGTATCTTCTTCAGTATCGAGATTGAGTAATATTTTCCCGTGTAATTGATTAGGCTGAAGTTCCAAAGCGCCCGTCATTCCTGTTTCTTCATCGATAGTGAAAAGTGCTTCGATAGCAGGATGTGGAATGGAATCAGAAGCGAGAATCGCCATAATGGAAGCAACACCAATGCCATTATCAGCTCCGAGGGTTGTGCCTTTGGCTTTTACCCAATCACCATCCACCAACATTTGTATACCTTGAGTATCGAAATCAAAGTCGGTATCGGCATTTTTCTGACAAACCATATCTAAGTGACTTTGCATCACTATAGCTTTGCGGTTTTCCATTCCGGGTGTTGCGGGTTTGTTGATGATCACATTTCCAACTGCATCCACTCTGGTGGGCAGACCGAGTGATTCCCCAAACTTCTTTGCGAATTCAATTACTCGTTCTTCCTTTTTAGAAGGACGGGCAATGGCATTCAGATCTGCAAAATAATTCCAAAGGGCGCCCGGTTGCAGGCTTCTAACATCTTGTGACATATAATAATATTGATTTTCAAATTTAGTGAATTGTTCTTGTATTCATGATGGGCTTTAGAATTGAAAATGGCACAAAAAAAAGGCTGCATTAAAAACGCAGCCTTTCGTTTTTTGATGAAGAAAATTAGTTCTTCAAGAATTTCTCTTGGTAAGTATTACCTCTGATGGAAATGCTCAATACATATACACCGGCATTCAATTCTTGTATATTTATTTGACCGTTTTCAATTTGAGTTTGTTTTACCATTCTTCCTTCCATATCGTAAATAGTTGCGATTCCTTTATTGAAATCGATGCTGCTTCCGATATACAATTCAGCACTGGCAGGATTTGGATATACATCAAATGCATTCTCAACTGAATTTGCTTCGGTAATTCCAACGTGAAAAGTGCCTTCAACAACTACCAAAGTGGTGTTAATGTCAGGATTTTCAATAACATCAGTCATGCCTGAAGGCCAGCAGATATCGATTCTTTGCACTTCAGTATCAATACCAAGGCCGAAATGTGCAGTTAAAGAACTCATTTTGCTAAATCCTTCACCACTGCGAACATCTCTGATTTGAGTGCCCAATGCACTCGTAACGGTAATTCTTGCACCTATGCCATCCGCATTACTGTCATTACCTTTTAAGTGAATTTTAATATGGTTATTGTCATTGCCATTATTCAAGTAAAGTTGATTGGCAACAATATCCAAAAATCCATCATTATTAAGATCACCAATTGCACCTGATGAAGCAGGGGCAACGGCTTGGGAAAAGGTTAAATCGCCATTGTTAAGCATAAACTTACCTGCTCCTAATACGTCAACGTATCCATCATTATTGAAATCACCGGGAGCCCATTCAATGCTGTTGGATGTGTAAAAGTCCCAACCAGAGCCTTCAGTAATGTCAACAAAAGTGCCATTTCCATTGTTGAGCATGAGTTTGCTTGAACCATTGGTGTTAGAACTCGCGCCAATTAACACGTCCATGTCACCATCATTGTCATAGTCAGCCCAAGCTGAAGACCATGTTTGAATATTGTCTGCAAGTCCAATTGTTTCACCTACTTCAGTAAATGTTCCATCACCGTTATTGCGATGCATTTGATTGATATTCGCATCTGAATCTCCGCCGCGACATTTGGCTATAAATAGATCCATATCGCAATCATTGTCGTAATCAACCCAAACAGAACCATAATTTCCGCCATCTGAAGTATCGCCTAATCCACCTTGATAATAGGTAAATCCGCCCTCTCCATCGTGCAAGTAGTAAACATTAGGCTCAACGTCGTGACAAACGAAAGCATCTAAAATTCCATCATTATTGATGTCGATGGTGTTAGAACGCTGACAGAAAATCCATTCTCCTGGAGAGATTTCAGTATAAGCCGTTCCATCTTCGTTAGCCATCATAATTGTTGCCCCGCCGCCCGCATAAAGAAGATCGCAAAAGCCATTGTTGTCAAAATCACCTGCTGCGATACTCCAATACGGTGTTTCATCCACAGTAGGATGATCGTAATCCCATGTTACAAATTCAGCATTGGCTTGCTGAAAATTGATTCGCAACATATTGGATTCTACTGAAACGATATCATCCAATTGATCATTATTCATATCTACTACACATCCGGTAATTCCCATAATGTCTATGGCTTGTGTGCTAAATTCGATAGGGTTTTCGATTGGTATATTTTCAATGAGATTGAAGTTAAAACCGGCGCTAGACCAACGATCATCAAAAGCGATAATATAAGTTGTTCCCTGTGCCACATTGAAAGTAGCAGTAGAAGTAAGTCCGTTTCCCGAATCATCATCACCAGAAAAGCAAACTAATGCCCCACAAACTCCGATATAGACGTGAAATCTTGTGTCAACAACAGGAGAATTAGGCACTTCTGTAGTGATAGTTACCGAATAATCTTCTGTTGGAGTATATGAATACCATTCGCCGTATTCTGCGCCATTTCCATTATTTGCGCAAATTGGTAACGGAATTTCCATTCCATCAACTTGTGTGATAGTGTGAATGCCTGCCGTGATAGGAATTGCGTCAGCACAAGAGTTTTGTGCATAGCTCCCCATCGAAAGCATCACAATGGCAATAAGGAGTAAAATTGATTTTTTCATACTTGCAGTATTTATTTATGAATTAGGGACATGGGGGATTAAGACTGTTGATCCATTCTTCAAATAAAGTTATGGCTTCATTGTGAATCATTGTCCTACCTAACAAGGGCATTCTTTGAGCAGGATTAGTAGTATTCATTCTATAGTGCATAACAGATCTTTCAATATTGCCGGCAGCTACAACATAGGTAAGAGCCGCACCTAAATCTTCTGCCGGCTCCATGCAAACTCCAAGATTATGCATATCCGTTGTTTCGCTGTAAGCAAATCGCAAATCGCGATAAGAGCAATGTGAATTTTGGCGATGACAATGCGCGCAGTTAATATCAACATAAGCTCGCACTCTATCGGTGAGATTTTGAGACGCATCTTGCCAATCAACCACAGTTATAATGTTTGCCGGAAGAGTATTCTCCAAATATCCGTACTCAATCCATTTCTGCAATTGGTTCATGCTTCCTTCGTCATATTCGAAATCCCGATTGAGATTTTGCGGTTTAGGACCGATTGGCATGGCCAGGTCATTGGACTTATGGCATGTAAAACACTCTGATTCAGCGGGAATTCTAAAATTTACGTTTTTGTTATCGGTACCGTTTTCGAGCCATTCAACTGGAACTTCAGCACCATCGAGATTAAAATAGGCCTCTGTTTGCTCTTCGTTCCAGATATAATCTGCGAATTTCCACTCTCCATTTTTGAGATAGATCAATCGGGTTTCGAGATATTTTCGAGAATCGTTTGGCAAAACATGATCATAAAAAAAACTTTTGATCATCACCGTTCCTTCTGGGAAATTCAGGATTTCGGAATCGGATGCGTATGATGCAGAGCTGCCTTCAGGCATCCAGATGAATTTTTTCTTTTTGGCGTAATCGGCAAAAAGAGGGGTAATTACATCGTATGGTAATACTCTTTCATTGGGATTAAGCTCAGTAATTTCACCAAGGAAGAACTTATAGTCGGAGAGTTTAGCATAAGGAACTTCATTCAGATCAAAGCGCACATCGCTGCTTTCCGGAATAACGGGAACCGGGTCAATAATATCCTCTTCCTTTCTGCACGAACCTACAGCAAGGATCAGGATGAGCATCATCCAGACGTATTTTTTCATGAAAATTGCAAGTTCAATACGCTAATGTAAGGATTCCTACTCAAGATAAAACGACGAAACGGGGGCAAAGGTTGCATTCTTAGAGCGGGAGCGGGCAAGCCAGAACGGGCTAAATAGACAATCAACATTGGTTGAAGGACATTGAAGCATTATTAAAGAGAGATTTTGGAACTGGCTTAATAAGCTTTAAGAATACGCATCTTGCTTTTGTTAGATATTAGGCAGAAAAGTATATCCACCAATACTTTGCTCAATTTCGATAATCCAATAGTTTAGACAAGATTCAAATTGCTATGATTTGCAAATGAAGCGATCCTTATTTTCTTAAATCATCAAAATGTTAGCCCCATTTGTTACAAGGTTCACTAAATTTTTCTCTACTGCTTCTACAAGTACGATTAAAAATTACCTTCATTCTATAACATGTTTAAATGTTGACCCTTATAAAATGAAAATTTCTAAACTAAATTAGAATAGAACAAGGAATTTAATGTGCGCTAATCTGCGGGAACCTCTATTCTTTCTGAATTTTAAACCTTATTTCAAAGCCCATCTTCGCTAATCTGCGAAATCTGCGGGAACTCTTTATCTGAATTTTAAACCTATTCTCAAAACCTCATCTGCGCCAATCTGCGAAATCTGCGGGAACTTCTGTTCTTCCTGAATTTTAAGCTTAGGGTCAAAATACGATCTATGTTATTCCGATGAAATTCCATACCAAACTGGGGATGGGGAATGGTAAATACGATTAGGAATGAGCAGTTCTGGCTTGAGAATTTTAATTTAGATGATCTAAATGTTCTGGACGTGTCTTTTGGGTAGTAATCATCAAAGTTGTGAACCTCCGGAAAATTAAGTTACTATTACATCTCACTTTGGAATATTTTGTACATTCGTAACTGAAATGGAAGTAAGAAACACTTATACATGGAAGCATTTCCCGAACTTGGGAAATGTGTTTGTTGCATTTGTAGTTAGCTTATCTATTTTTTTACCACGGTCTTATCAAAGTCATTTTGCTGAGTCATTTGAAGTTCAATGGGCCGAAGATAATGTCTTGACAATTCAAGATATCGATAAGACTTGCTGTTCTGAGGATATTCTCTCTCAAAATTCAAGATTTCCTCTTCATTCACATCACAGGCATGAGCCTATAGTTCTTGAGGCCCAAGATACAGATGATAGAAGTAATGAAAATCCTTCTAAAAACTGTAAATCCTCGCTATTAGCAGGAAAGGGATTTTGTCAATTTAGTGAATCAGAGCATTCTAAACTCAGGATTAAATTGCTCGTTGAGAATTTATCCAATCGAAATCTACCTTCGATTATTGTGCTTAATCACGCCTGGAAAGGCTTTCTGGCATAGTCTTATTAAGATTCCAAACAGGAACTTAATCTCATGGCACATCTCCTCTGAAATTAATGCATTGTTATTTTCGAATAAGGCAATAAACAATCTAGTGATGTATAGTCGGTATAGTCTGATTACTAATCATATATTGTCAATTCCCATATTTCGAATATTATATTAAATGCTTGTCCGTAATATTACCACTTAAAAGCTGATCCGGCAATTGCGGCCCT
>JBDNHP010000275.1:0-6594 GCA_041688765.1 Flavobacteriales bacterium | reverse complement strand
TAATATTTGGAACAGCAATTGCGCTGTTCATCGGGATTTTTATTTCAATTTTTCACAAAGCTTGGCTCGATTCCAGTCCTGAGGTTTCGAAATAAATCTTTCTTGGTAAGCATCGCCAAGAAAAATATGTCAAGCAATGAAATCCCCCATCCAAAGCCATATTGAAATACTGAATAGAGCAGTATGCAAATAACTCTGATTATATTGTTCCGATTGATTCCCCAAAATACTACTACAATAAAGCCAAAAAGTACAATTATTCCATGACTTGCAGCAATCTGTAAATAGCTGTTATGGGCATGATAAGCACCAAAATACCATTTTTCGGAACCATTACCCAAAATCGGATGACTAACTATAAAGTCTAAACAATAAGTCCAAATATCAGATCTGCCGGCCATATCTAAAATGCCAGTGCCACGGGTAAACTGTGCCATAACTTCTGAACCTCCTTTTAAAACTAAAGCAAGTACTAAACCAAATGCTCCGATTATTATATACAACAGCATTTTAACTTGCTCTCTATTAATGGGTCTTACAGTGGCAAGTGATATAAAATTCAATACCAAATACAATACCGAAACTAACATTACAGTTCGATTAAAAGTGATTAGAATGCCCATTAAAATCAGTACTCCTGGAATCAATGAAGCAATTTTCTTTATTTGAAATGGAGCAATGCTCAAGGCAAATAACCCAAACATCATTTTTTGAGCAGCATTGCTCGATTCATCACTCAGTCCGTAAACCCGATTTTGGTATAACAATCCTGAATCTATGGCAGCCGTTTTGGTTTCGATCCAAGGAAAAATACTCGGTATTTTCAAACTGATTTCTACAATACAAACTATCGCTTCAATAGCTGCCATCCACGAAATTATTCTGAGATCTTCAGGTCGGAAGGCCCCGGCAATAAAAGCTGTTAAGAGCAAAAGGATGGGGTAACTAAGAGAGGAGAAGTGACCATGAAACAGGGCATTTGAAAATGTGAACAGAGCAATTCCGGTAATAATCCAAATGGCTCGACTGAATATTATTTGACCTGATTTAATTTGAATAATATAGTGTGCAATTTCTTCTTTTCTGAAATATACGGCAGGTATAAGGCTGAGCAGCATCATGTAATGCGGCAAGCCAAAACAAGTGGAAAGATATAGCGCTAACCCAGTCATCTTTTTTGGAATATGGCAAACCAAGGCATCGGATATTTTTTCATCGCTAAAATAGCGATCCAAATAAGCTGAATCAGAAAACATAAAGCAGTAGAATAAGCTGCCCCAACAGGTCCAAATTCAAGTATGAAAAAGTAATTCAAAATCAAATTCAGAATAGCTGTGCTAAAAGTAGCAATGCCAATAATCTTCGTTTCTTTGAGATAAAACAGGAAGTTCACAAACATTTTATAAATACCATTAAACGCAAAGCCCAATGCTATCCAAAAAACAAAGCCAGCGGCATCGTGATATTGTTGGTCTATGAACCGTTCAAGCAGCCATGGACTGAGCAAAGCAAATACGACTGTCCCCGCCAAGAGTAGCAGGGAATAAAGCCAGGTTATTCGAACAATTCTCGATTTTATTTCTCCAGTCCCAATATTCAACTGCTCAAAGAACCATGGAGCCCAAGCTTGATTGAAACTGTTTTGAAAAAGGAAAATCAACATTCCAATTTGATAAGCAACGGTGTAAATTCCGGTGGCTTCCAATCCACACATGTTGGAAATAAATACACGGTCTGAATATGTAATTAAAGCGGCTCCTATAGCATGAGGTAATAAAGGAATTCCAAATTCGAGTAATAAATTCCGATGTGTTTTTGACTTGGAAAAATTGGCTTTGAACCTCCATTTAATCAGAATAAATGCTAAAATACCAAATGCTGCCGAGGCCCAAATCTGCCCTAGAACTCGACCTTCCCAGTACATTTCAAGATTTATCACCAAGAAAATACTAAGTAAAATGTCAGCTAAAGTGCTGAGGATTCTAATTATCGCAAAAGGCAATGGGCGGTTTTCAACACGGTACATGCTCAGCACTATTTCTATTAGCTTTCTGCTGATTACAAATGCAATTACACTCCAAAGCCAAGCTGCCGGAAAACCGGTCCATTTTTCTATAAATGAACCGAAGGGAAGGATAATCAAAGCCAACAAAACTGCGCTGCCTACTAACAAACGCAAACTACTGCCCAACATTCGATCAAAGCCCTGTAGATCCTTATCGAAATAGAATCTCGTTAAGGCACTCTCTGAATTGAATGCAGCGAAGGGTAATAGAAAATTGACCATCACTTGAAAAATGGCAAGAATTCCGTATGCTGCCGGATCGAGCACATTAGTCAAAATTGGCAAAAGCAAAAATGGAATGGCCGCATTGAGCAAATTAGTTGCCGAATATGCAAAGATGCCAAACACTAATGATGATTTCCCGCGTTCAATCATGCTTTCCGAGAATGCTGTTTATAGCTTCATTTAACCGTGATTCAAAATTATTTACTATGAAATTCTCATTAACTGCTCTCACTTCAGCACGAGGCGGAGTAGCACAATTCCGCAAAATATTCGCAAATTCTTTTGGATTGTCGGCAAAAGCGGTAAAGGCTTGTTTCCCCAAACTTTCCCCAAAATATTCTTTGGACCTGTTCTCAATATTCATCAAAATATTAGGAGTTCCCAAACTGAGTGATTCTATTGCGCAAGTTGAATTGATTGTGCTGTGTATGTCGCACACACTAATACATTCATAAACATTCATGCCTCTTATTAGAACTGTATTTCTTGGCCATGAAAATTGTTCTAATTCCTCATTTATGTTTCTGGGAACGTATGCAAACATTACATCCGGACAAAGTGCTGCGAGCGCTGTTAAAAATGAAAGCATTTTAGCTTCAAAAGCAATTTGACCTGAAATGCAAACCCTAAGTCTGAATTTCCCAAAAT
The DNA here is from genome assembly GCA_041688765.1 of Flavobacteriales bacterium. GTDB lineage: Bacteria > Bacteroidota > Bacteroidia > Flavobacteriales_D > Sanyastnellaceae > JBDNHP01. Next base: position 3,656 of record JBDNHP010000275.1, on the reverse strand, counting down.
GCTCTATCTCAGGATAAAGCTTTAAATGTTTACTGATATAATCAATATAAAAAGATCCAACTGGTATTACTTTTTCCGCTGCAATAAAATTATTTTTCCCTCCAAAAATGACTTGTTCAGATTTTCCAAAACTCAGCAAATAGTCAGGATAATAACTGCGATCTGGTTTAAATCTAATTTGATAGGCATAGTGTTTTTCGCCAATAACACCATGCTGCATCTCAACAACTCCTATCCCTTTATCCTTAGCTGCTTTCACATATGGCATGTTAGTGTAAGAGTTCACAACTATTAATAATCGGGGCTTCCATCTAGAAAGCAGCCAAGAAAATACGCGATGTTGGGCATGAAATCTTTTACTTAATCCATCGGCATCTATATGGGCACCTAATTTCTCAGCATCTGCAATAATCTCTTTTCCCTGCAATTTCTTCGCTGAAAATAATTTCGCAATAATAATTTCAATCGCAAATAAGTTTAACCGGGAAATCAAATTTTTAGAAGCTGTACTTCCAGCATTGTAATGATCGGGAGAGGGGAGTTCAAGAAATAGAATTTTATTCTGATCGTAATTCAATAGATCTATGCGATCAGTATATTTCCCATTAATCAATTTTCTTTGATCTGAGGAACTGAGCACAATGATGTCGAAACGTTTAAACCAGCAATTGAAACCTCTGAAAAAATACTTAACTAATTTTTTGAAATGAGAGGTATTCGCTTGCACCCTGCGGTCATAACCGAAAGTGAGTTGCGATGCCAGGTAAATTCTCAAAAAAGGCCAAAGGCTAAATTGGGAGGTTTTCACCCTTTCGGTATGTGCGTTTTCCTCAAAACTGAAAAACGAGGCTACTTTTTCCATTTGATCAAAATCATTCAAAAATAGACAATGCATCCGGCCTCAATAGCTTATTCTTACCTTTCGGCATAATTTTCTTTTAAAGCGAATGTCATTACAAGGCAGAATAATAAGCACTGATTCGGATTTGCAGTCCTTTGATGCGCTAGCTCAAAGCAAGGGAGACCTGTTTTCTTCTGTTTTTTGGATCAATTTGTTTGATGATGCTATCCGAATTGGATTCTTTAGAGCGGATAATTCATTAGCGGCTGCTTGTGTATTACATCATGCAAAATTGAAGTTTATTTCGCTTACTCATCCTTTGCCATTTTCTCCGCATTGTGCTCTGATTATGGACGAGCGACAAAAAAATCCAGCAGAGATTTTATCTTTTAGAAAAGAAGTCCTCAGTGCATTTGCTGATTTTTTGCGCAGAGATAAAAGTGCATTCATCGATGTGCCTCTGCCGCCTGCAATCATTGATACACAACCTTTGATCTGGAGCGGATTTCAAGTTCGTCCTGCTTATACATATCGCATCAATTTACTTCAGGAGGAAAGTCAAATAAATGCATCGTTTGCTGCTCGTTTGCGAAACAGTATCCGTAAAGAAGATTCGATTTACAAGGTGCTTGATGCCTCACCTGAACAGGCATTTGATTTAATTAGTAAAACCCTTTTGCGCAATGGATTGCATCCTGACTTGGAAGCTATGAAGCGCATTATTTTTGGCTCACATGCAGAAGCGCTAGGATTTGGACTTATCGCCCTGGAAGGTACAGATGTTCAGGCTGCCGCATGGTTTGTTGGGCAAGACAAAGAAGCACATTATCTTTTTGGAGGTACATCCGGACAAAGCGGTGGGCCGGGACTTCTTATCTGGTCGGCAATAAAAAAACTGCGCAATCAGGGTTTTCATGTGCTTGATCTTGAAGGATCAATGCAACCCGGAATTGAGCAGTTCTTTAGAAGTTTCGGAGCCGAAATGACCCCGTATTATCGTGTGCGTAAAGCAGGATTGTGGGTTGAAGTTTTACTCCGCCTTTTCAAACCTTCTATTTGGCGCTGATTTATCCGGCAATTTCTCTATAAACTACCTGAAAGTCTTTCTCTTCTTCAAAAAATGGTTTTACCAAATCAAGCCAAGAGCGAGCTTCAGATCCCATGCTTTGATCATTCATGTATTGAGATAGCGTAATTACACTATTCTTGAGTAGTCGCAACTGTTCCGGAGCTAAGCCTTCTGTGCCATTTTCCTCAATTAATTTCTTCGCACTATTGAAATTGAGATCAGCTTCTTTCTTGGATTTGAGTTTTAAGAACACATAACCAAGCATAATGCTCGCTCCTGGATCCTTCCCATCAATACTTACTAAATACTGATAGTAACCTTTGGAAGTAGTAAACTTGTCTTGATCGTTTAAAGCTTCAGCTTCAGCCATAGCTCGTTCTCTCAATTCACTAAAGAAGTCAGAAAACTCCGAGTAAAATTCGTTTTCTACATCTTTTTTGCGATGCTTCGAAGCATATTTCAGGGATTCTTTGAATGCTTTAGGATATTTTTCCTCATACTCACCGCGATTCGACATTTCGAAATAGGATATCGCTATATACAAATAAGGAAGAGCATCTTTTTTAGAATCGTCCTTTAAAGTAAACGGCTCCGCTTTATACAAAGCCTTTTCATACTGCTCATCAACAATTAAAGCAAGTATTTTATCGTATTCAGCATCCTGAGATGATACGTTAAATGCAAATAAAGCAAGCACAGAGGCGAGTATGAGATTCTTCATGACCATAATTTTCGTTGCAGAGATACAAAATCAATGCCTAAATTTAATCGCTTAATTGCGCTTATCCAAAAATAAGCTCATAAGAATCATTAAAATTCAAGTGGATTTAAGAGACAAAATCTCGCAAAGTGGCGGTACACCTTTGTTACAGTGGTTTGAAAAAGCTTCATGGAAACCTTTCGATTTTCAAATGCAAGCTTGGCTCGAATTTCTCGATCATAAGGAAGGAATCGTAAATGCTCCTACCGGCAGTGGAAAAACATACTCGCTCATTGGTGCCATTATTTTAGAGGCTCTGCATGCTGATAGACCCAGCCCTAAAGGTCTCAAAATGATATGGATAACCCCAATTAGAGCACTGGCAAAAGAAATTCAGCAATCTGCAACTAAAATGCTGGAAGGAATTGGCTTGGATTGGGAAGTTGGCATCAGAACGGGTGATACTGAAATAAAAGAGCGAGAAAAGCAAGTCAAGAATCTTCCTGATATCCTTATTACTACTCCGGAGAGTTTACATCTTTTGCTAGCCAGAAAAGGATATGCTGCGTTTTTTAAAAATTTAACTGCCTTCGTCGCTGATGAATGGCATGAATTGATGGGTTCTAAAAGAGGGGTGCAGGTTGAATTAGCGCTCAGCAGATTGCGAACGCTGTCACCACATCTCAAAACCTGGGGCATTTCTGCAACCATTGGCAATATGAATGAAGCCATGGAAGTACTCCTTGGCCCTGAGCGAGCTAAGGCAGGAGTGATGGTGAAGTCAAAAATCCAAAAGGAAATTACCATCGAAACCATTATGCCGGATCTTATCGAGAATTATCCTTGGGCAGGACATCTGGGTATTCGTCTGCTCGATAAAGTTATTCCAGTAATTAAAGCCAGTAAAACCACTCTCATATTTACAAATACTCGATCCCAGTCTGAAATATAGTACCAACGATTATTGGAAGCAGCTCCTGAACTAGCAGGACAAATGGCGATGCACCATGGTTCCATCAGCCGTGATTTGCGCTTTTGGGTGGAGG
>JBDNHP010000274.1:0-2149 GCA_041688765.1 Flavobacteriales bacterium | reverse complement strand
TTTATTGCATTGTGACTGCCTTTCCAAACTATTTGTCCGGAATGGGAGTAGAGTTCAATCTCCACTTTCTCGTTTCGGGGAATTTTAAAGGCAATATCAACATTGCCTGAGCTAGGGTTAGGATATGCAGGATATAGTTGTAACGACTGCACATCTTCAAGCTTCAAGCAGAACTCATTGTTCTCGGGCCTCACATCGGGATAGGAATTGTCGTGATAATTCACCAATGCACATATTGAACTTTCACCAACCAAAGACAAACTGGAAGCAAAAGTGAATTGATTAACTACGCCTCCAGACAATTCTATGGGCCAGAACTCTTTAATCCATTCATTATTTAAAGTTCTTTGAAACATCCAAATTCCTTGAACACTAAAATTACTTGCATTTAAAACATCAACAATCATATTTCCCTGAGCTGAGATTTCTGCATTAGTAATTATTAAATCTAAATATGGATCAGACACTAAAATGTCATTTTCAAACACACTAGCACAGCCATTTTCGGATATACCGGTAAGAGTGACAATGTATGTGTTATTGCTTTCAAAAACATGATTTACGTTGGGACCTTCTGCAAAATTACCGTCCCCAAAGTCCCAGCTAAATGTGCAAGGAATATCGCTGCCTGCATTGAAACTAAAGCTAATCGGAGCGGCGCCAATAGGTGGGTTGTAGCCAAATGAAATTTCCGGACTTGGACTTACTTCAACACTGAATTCATCGCTTGCAAAACATCCAGAAAGTGTGCTCACTTCTAAAGTTATATCATATTGTCCAATTTCTTGAAAAACTACTTGAATACTTTCATCATCGTATTCTCCTATACTTGCTATATCCCAGTGCCAAGCCACCATATCATCACTTTCACTAATACTAGCATCATTTATTGATGCAATTTCGCCTGCGCACAATGGGCCATGACTTAAATTAACCTGAGGCAATGAATAGATTTGTATTAAGGAAGTGGCATTTCCCGAACAGCCATTTTCAGATAGGACTTCAAGGTAAACATTATAGAATCCCGGATTTGGATACAGATGCAGGGGCGCATCTTGAATGGAACTCGTGGCATCTCCAAAAGCCCAAAAATACTCAGCCACTTCTCCGGCTCCATTGTTATTTATAATAGCTCCAAATGTTGTGAGTGAACCGAAACAAGGATTTGTAAAGGTTATTGCGGCTTGAGGTGCCGGATTCACATTTACATTAATGCTAATTTCATCGAAACAACCCTCGTTGCTCTCAACTATGAGCGTTACTGGCACAAATCCGGGCTCGTCAAAAGTATATTCACTTATTACTCCTGTGCCTATATAATCAGGAAAAACCCATTCCCAATTTATAACATTTCCTTCTTCAATCTGAGAGTTATCAAAAAAAATGACTTGCTCTGATTCACAAGCAAATGTGTATTGAAATGAAGCCTCAGGAATTGGAAATATCTGCACCCACTTACTAATTGATCCACTGCATCCGTTGATGTCAGTAATGCTTAGCAACACTTCATAAACACCGAAATCATTAAATTGAAAAGTAGTGTTTTCTATTTCAATGGTTTCTTCTCCATTGAAATTCCAGATAAAAGAACTCAATTCGGTATCGGATTGTGTTAAATTTAAAAATTCGGTAAGGTCCGTTTCACAAGTAAATTGATAACTAAAATCCACTATCGGAGCAAAGCCATTTGAACTAATAGCTATAGTATCATAGGCTACACATCCATTTAGATTGGTAACTTCCACAAAAATATCGGATTCTCCACCGTAAACAATGCTTGGAGTTGAAACGCCATTGCTCCATAAGTAAATAAGGCCAGGCACTTCACCGCCGGAAAGCCCGATACTTTCTCCGACACATAAGGATATATCTGGGCCTAAGCTTGCCTCATTTGCGAAGAAATCAACGTTCACCTGAGCGGGTCCGGCCATAAAAATGCAGCCAAGTGTATCGTTTATAGTAACGCTAACACTGCCTTCTTCTGAAGTACTGTAAGTGGGAAGATTACTGTTATCCTGCCATTGAAAAGTATAAAATTCAGGATTTAATTCAGTGTTCCAGCTTATGCTCTCACCAAAGCAGAGTTGAGAGTTTTCTAATTGTAAATTTCCTGGAAAATGAACAAATACAGAATCTCTCAAAACCCTTC
>JBDNHP010000273.1:0-8803 GCA_041688765.1 Flavobacteriales bacterium | reverse complement strand
CTCAATACTGCTACTTTAGGCCGCTCAATAAACCGCACATGATCAGAACCCAAATCGAATCCCTTGTCAACCAAGCCTGTTTGAGCAGCATTTACAACTGTTCCGCATAATTCGGCTGCCTCTCTCACATGGCTAACGAGTGCATCGCCCATTCGCAAATTATCATTGCGTAAAATCACCAATGTGCCCCGTGAATAATGCTTTCCCTCTAGCACAAAATCACTGTCTGCAATTCGGACCCCCACATTTCGCATATTTAATTCTGCTAAAAACCGCAAATCACTTAAACAGGAATAGGAAGCTAAAAATGCATAAGGACTCTCTTTTAATTTATATTCGAAAATCCAAGCTTTTTCCTTTACCATTTCGGATACTTCCAGTTTTGCCGTCAGCCCATAGGTTTCGAGTCCATGAGCATAAGGCAATGACCAAGAAGTAATATCATAGGTAACCGAATCACTTAGCACAGGATTTGGATCGAAGAGTACTTGAAGCATAGAAGATAAGGGCTGATATGCACTAATAAGTAAATCGTTTTTTCCTGTTTTTGTCTTCACTTGCTTTCGTTCTGAGTACGAATAGGCCTGAATATTCTTATCCGACGGAGCATATCCGTATTCAAATCCATGTAAATCGAGGAATTTTCGGAATTCTGTTACTTTGCCCTCGTTCTTTTCATTCACGGGAATCACATAAGCTTTATATGACCCCCAAGGGTTTTCTCTGTTCCTTTTATAATATTTCGCAAACTCATCAGCCAATTTTGAAGCATTTCTGCTCGATACTTCTACAGCAGACAAGGTGCTTTCGTAGTGATTTCGGATGCGCGCCTCAAGACTAAGAGAATCACCTGATTCGATCTCTACCAATAATCCTGCTGCCCCGCTTCCACCCTGCTCATAAGTCATTCCGATTGCCCCATGATATACAGGATAAGTATCACCGTAACTTGGATATAGCAAATCGAACTCCTCCTTAGTGAAATACAAGGAACCACGTTTATCAAAATAAGCAGCAGTATTTTTAGCAATCAACTGTTGAAATTCCCGTTGCCAATCAGTAATAATATCATGATACGGCTCTGCAGCCGGAGCGAAATAATAAGGACTGTTTAGCCATTGCTCGTGGAAATCGGCATGAACATGAGGTAGCCACTGACGATAAACCGCTAGGCGAATTTTGCTCTCTTGCTGCTTCTGCCAAGCCCAATCCCGATTGAGATCAAACAAATAGTGATTTGGACGTCCTCCTGGCCATGGTTCATCGTGCTCCTTGTTTGGGGATCAGGATTAGGAATCCTGTTTCCATATTGATTGTAAAAATTGGCGTACCTGTCACGTCCATCCGGATTAATGCAAGGACCGAAGATTACCACTGCATTTTTCAGCCATTCCGCTGAATTAGGATGCCCATTCGACGAAAAGGTGTACATGGCATCAATTGCCGCTTCCATGCATACAGACTCATTGCCGTGCACATTGTAACTCAGCCATACTATAGCAATTTTGTCGAGCTCGGGATTGCTTGCCTTGCCCTCGGCTTTGTTCAGATTATTGATGCGGATCCCTTCCAATTTGGTAATGTTCTCGTTTGACGACAAGATATACAGCATCAATGGCCTATGCTCATAACTCTCACCGTATTGAATTAAGACTGAATTCGGTGTAAATTCCTTGAGATGATGGATATAATCAATCATTTTATGATAAGGCGTAAATCGTTCTCCTGCTGAGTAACCGAGAAATTCCTTTGGACTCTTGACCTGAGCGGAGGCCGAAGAAACTAATAATAGAAGGCAGAATAAGGCTTGGATCTTGCGCATATACTTGATTTCAATGCTAGGCGAAGTTAATATTCGAACTGAGAAACCCATCGCTATTTTGTGACAAAGGGTAGAAAAGAATAAAAAATGCGCCTTTTGAAAGTTATCCACAATTTTTATATACCTTTGCCGCAATTACTAATTAATTTTTTTATTATGCCTTCAGGTACAGTTAAATTTTTCAAAGCCGATAAAGGTTTTGGATTCATCACCCCGGACGATGGTAGCAAAGACATCTTCGTTCACAAATCAGGTTCACGTTCCCCACTTTGGGAAGGTGATAAGGTAAACTATGAAGTTGAGGACACCCAGCGTGGCCCAGCTGCCATTAATGTTTCCAAAGCCTAATAACTCGTTCTATAATTTACGATGCCGCCTAGGTGGCTGACCAAATAAGAGTAATGAGTAAAACCCTTCGCAAGAAGGGTTTTTTTTTGGACTTAAGTGTGATGCCGCTAAACGGACAGTACATTTTTGTGGTCAATAACCTTTAAAAGCCTATCCAAAATACTAATAGATCACTGCACTACGATCATTCTGAAACAGAATAAGCCCTCTCCAATTCAGCCAAATCCATTTTTTTCATTCCCAACATGGCATTCATAAATCCTTGCGTGCGCTCTTGGTCGCCATCACCAATAATCAAACTCCTTATGGATGATGGAACTACTTGCCAACGGAATCCAAATTTATAACGCAACCAGCCACAAGCTTGCTCTTCACCTCCAATTGACAATTCATACTAGAAATGGTCAATCTCTTCCTGTTAATCACATGAACTAGCCAATGAAAATGCCGGATTAAAAGAAAATTTATGGCCACCTTTCAATGCATTGTACTCTTGACCCGGAAGTTTAAAATGAACCGTTAGAATTAAACCAGCCGCTGCCGGGGTTCCTTATACATAACAATAAACTTGCAATAATTTTCAATTATTAAATATTGAAACATAAAAATTAGCCGTTTCTAAGGCATTAGCGTAAAACCATAAAAAAGGGCTGACTTTTTGCATAGCTTATATTATCAATAAAATAAAATATCTCTTTAATGAACTATTACAGAATTGAAAACTATCTATTATTACAACTAATCAGCCAATAATTACCAAATCTATCTTTTAGTCCACCAAACAAATCGTTCCAAAAAGAGGATATTAGAGGATAGAGAATTTCACCTTCAAATGATAGTCTTTCAAAAACTTTCAGGGCTGTATTTTCATCCTCCAAAATAACATAAAGCGAAACAGCATTGCCTATAAAAAGACCATTGTCTGGCGCACAATCACTTGCCACTATACGCAGCATATCTTTTTGCAACACAGCCTGAAACACATAGGCCTTTAATGATTCCGGCAAATCCTTTCCTAATACTGATTCACCTATGGTCTCCACGCTCAATTCGGCATCCAAACAATCGCGATAAAACTCCATCGCTTCCCGACAATTGCCGTTAAAACTCAAAAAGCGAATCAAATGAGTCATATTTGACTATGATTCAGCTTGAGCTTTAAAATTGTTCATGATGGCTTGCCAACCCCCTAACTGAAGCTCTTTCGAATTCTCTGATTCCGCCTCAAAATACTCTACCACTCTAATCCCTTCTGGCTCGGGTATAAATTGAAGACGCACTTCTCTTTCATCGTCCAATATAAATTCAATTAATCTATTCGTAATTATTTTGGTATAAGTCCCACTAAATTCAAAACTCATAGTACCATCAACGGAGCCCATTGTATAGCTAAATTTGGCTTGAGGAATGAGATTATTCACAGCGGCAGAACAATGCCAATTATCAGAGGCATGATTCCATTTAACGATATGCTCAGGACTAGTGAAACACTCCCATGCTATGTCTGCGGAGGCTTTAATCAATACCTCTACCTTCAAAGCGTTATCGGATTGAGTCCAATCCTCAGGTGCCGTTGGAAATACCGACATATCCATATAAAATACTTCCCATAAATGTCCGTCAAGATCTTCAAAAGTTCTTTGGTACATAAAACCATAATCACGCGCATCATTGGGTTCATTTCCTCCGGCTGCCAATACTTTTTGCATCGTTGCATCCACACTTGCATTGCTATCCAACTCAAGGGCGAAAATTGCGGCTTTTGAATCATGGCTGTCTGCAATTGGTTTGGTGATGAATTCATTGAATTTATCGTGATTGAGTAACATCACATTAATCTCTTCACTAAAAACCATGCATACAGCCGTTTGATCCGAGAAATCTGGATTGAGCGTGAATCCGGCGCTTTCATAAAAAGCCATGGAAGCAGGCAAATTCTTAACCGGAAGATTGATAAATATTTTAGGTTTCATATCCTTTTGAATTTTAGACATTGGATGATGCAAAGTTGAACTATATGAAATAAAATAAAAAGTCAGAAAACGAAAATTTAAGAGGAAATTGCATCAATGTGCTATAAATTTGTTCAAAACCACATTTATGCATATTTCAATTCTCGTTCCCAAATCGAGCGTGATGCAAGCCGTTGCTGATCCACACTATTTATGCAATACTGTAAATCAATTCTTGCATCATCACTGACAATCGGCAAAATTTGAGGTAGAACTTGTAGCAGAAGAAAAACAAATAAATCTTAACCAAAGCTTGTTTAGTGTGCAAGCTGAAAAGGAATTAGGAGAGATCAATAGAACTGATTTGATTATTATTCCTGCGCTTTTTGGAGACATGAGTTCTGAAATTGAGCTAAACAAGAATTTGATTCCTTGGATTATTCGTCAACGCGAAAAAGGAGCCGATTAGCCTCCCTATGTGTTGGCGCATTTTTGCTTGGATCAACCGGTTTATTGAATGGCAAAAAATGCAGTACTCATTGAGGATTTACTTGTGAATTTCGAAAAATGTTTCCAAAAGTTGAAGTGGCAGATGGTAGTATTATTACGGAAGAAAATGGTATTTATTCAAGAGGTGGCGCTCATTCTTATTGGAACCTATTGCTGCATCTTGTAGAGAAATACACTAATAGAGAACTTGCCATTCTTGCGTCAAAATATTTCGCCATAGACATTGACCGAACAAGTCAAAATGCATTTGCCATGTTTCAAGGACAGAAAAATCATGGCGATGAAGAAATATCAAAAATTCAGGTATTTATCGAAAATAATTTTCATGATAAAATTGGGATAGATTTTATTGCTTCCACTTTCAATATAGGCAGAAGAAGCCTAGATAGGCGATTTAAAAGTGCAACAACTAATACCGTTTTAGAATATATTCAACGTATAAAAATGGAATCTGCAAAACGCAGTTTCGAAGCTAGTAGGAAGAATATTTCCGCAGTGATGATTGAGGTTGGATACACTGACTCGAAAGCCTTTCGCGAAGTATTTCAGAAGATAACGGGATTAACACCCATTGAATACAGAAATAAATACAGTAAGATAGCTTTGAATTAGTAGCTAATTAGCGTCTGCAAAAAATAAAACCCTCGTACATAGCCCCTCATTTGTTCTTCTCTGGCTTTACATGCTGCATATAATGAAGTATGGATCTAAGTTCATCTAGCCATTGGGTTTGAGAAATTAAACGAGCACAATAACAGCGTTCAAAAAAGTTTCTCCTAGCTAGGCTCTCTGTCTCTTCTGCACTGCTAGTATAGCTTATAATAGCATGATCGCGCCAAATATAAGACACACTACATGCTTCCCCTGAACACATGGCACCAATATAAGCAGTGCAATTGTTTTGTGTGAAGATTAGTTTTCCCAAGTAAAAATGATAAGACATGGTAGAACCTACTCCAGCAAGTGGAATCAAACTCCCATAAGCAATCGAAACAAGTTCTTCTCCCGAATAAAACGCATGGAGTTCATTTCCCTTATAATCCCATATTTTATTTTTAAGCGAATTATTATTTCTAATTGAATACGTACTATCTATGAACGACTCGTAGCGATAATAAAACACACCCTGAATAAGCGAGCAATATGCACTATCACTCATCGGTAAAAACAAGCCTAAAGTATCATGAGGCACCAACTGAAATGAAACAAGATTGATGGCATTTTCAGCAGCTGCCTTAACAATTTGAATTGATGGGGTTTCCGTTTGCGAAACACATCTGAAACTGATTGTAAATAGAATAAGTAATAAAGTAAAATGTTTCATATAAAGCCATTGAATAGGGCCTCTGCAAATGAACGCAAAAACTTACTTGCAATCGCTAGCTCTTGAAAATGAACTAACAAAGCTCAAATTTCGGGCCATCAAACAAAGGCCATGGCCAGATGAATAGATCCTGCAGGTACTGATGGGATCTTTATTTCTTGAATGATTTGTTTGTCCAAAGCAAACTGAACATTCTTTCCTTCACCTTGCAGAAAAAGCGATGTAAGTTCAGCTTCCGTTAATTGAGAATGTTTGCTCACGGTAGTTGCAATTCTGTTTTCCATTCCTTCCAACCGACTTAGGGCTTCTTTGAGTGCGGCTCTACTAACCCCACCTTGCATATTCATAGAAACTCCATGAAACAAAAACGAGGCATTAGGTGCTGCGTATCTGCTTTGTCCTGCAACAAAAATGACATTTGCAATAGAATCTATCGTACCGGTATTATGCATCGATATTTTCAGCTTCCCTTGCAGCGAAATCAAAAAATTATACAAAACAAATCCAGAATCAACATCACCACCATTGGAGGAAATGAAAAAGTACAATTCCGTTGGATTATGTTGGCGGATGACTTCAGTGGTAAAGTGAATGAATTTATTGACTTTAACCGGATCGATGCTATCGAAAAAATTGATGTAAACCGTTTTTTGACTCATAAAATTAGGTGATCGCTGATGTAATTCGATCCTATCACCAAAAGTATAGAATTAATCAGCGAAAACGGTAATCAAAGTAATTTCAAGCGTACATCAGAAATCCACTGAAAAAGCTGATCATAATCAGAATCCAGATAATAAGCTTGTGATAAGATAAGGAATCTGCTGAACAAATCCAATTAAATATCATTCAAGAAACGCTCTCAGCCCCATTTTACCTCTTCCGTTCCATCTGCGTGCTTTGCAAAACGACTTTTCTCTCTTGCATGAACCTGATCATATTTAGGCCAAGGCCATCCGCCAAATTTAGTGGCATGATAGTCCTCAAAAGCTTGATTAATCTCCTGTTTAGTATTCATCACAAAAGGACCATATTGAATAACAGGTTCTGAAACTGGCTTGCCTTGTAATACCAGAATACTAGTTTCAGTATCACCAGCTTTAATTACTGTGATCACATCAGGTTTTAACTCTACAGCATTATACTTTGGAATTTCCTGATCCGCAACTCTCAAATCATTTCCTTCATAAAAATAACTGGTTCGATTTACACCTTTAGAAGCAGAAGGAAGTGTCCATTCTGCGCCCGGTTCCATTAAAATATTCCAAACTGCCACTTCATTGTCTTCATCGGCAGCCCATGAATCAGGTGGAGGTACCGGTGCTTTCATGTGGGCAATTTTACCGGCAATAATTTCTACTTTGGTTTGCTTTCCATTCGCATCTTTATGACTCAAAACCGGAATTGATTCGCGCCAAAGCATTTTGAAATGAGGTTCTACCATTTTGCTCTTTTTAGGTAGATTAATCCAAATCTGAAAAAGCTCCATCGGATTCTCTCTATCCTTGTAAATCAATGGAAACATTTCAGAATGTTGAACCCCTTTTCCGGCAGTCATCCATTGAACATCACCATTTCCGTATCGACCTGCTGCCCCAAGCGAATCAGCATGATCAACTATTCCTTTACGCACCACAGTAATAGTTTCAAAACCACGATGAGGGTGACCCGGAAATCCAGGTACGGACTTACCGTGATACATTCTGAATCCATCTTTTATAATAAAATCGTCACCCATGTGCCTGCCATCAAAATGAATAGCTTCGGGCCCCATGTCATCATTACCCTGAGGAAATTGATCTTCATGATGAACACAAAATAAAAATGGATCTGCGGTTTCCCATTGAAAACCAAGAGGCTTTATTTTTAATATTGGATTCATGTCCTCTTCTGAATTACTGAGAATATCTTTTGAATTTGATCTTGCGATGCCTGTATAAGGCAGTACCATTGCCGATCCTAACGCAAGTAAGCTGCGTGAGAGAAAATTTCTGCGAGGTACGCGCTCAGCCATAAATTCTGAATTTGTATGGATTTAACAACCCAAATCAAAAATTGTTGATTGCAAACTAAAGTCCAAAATAAGAAGAAAATGATTGAAACTGTTTTCCTAGGCTAAGTGCATCAGATGAAAAATTCAATCATAAGCCAATAGTCAAACATTCTAATCCACAATATTATCAATCTCAAATCGGAAAGTACAGTCTTGCAATAAATGACTATAACCTCCTGCGTCGTTAAAATTAGTATCTTCAATAGACCCACTTACTATTGAGCCCAATTGATTTCCGCTCTGGTCTATGGTCACATTCAAATAGTCTGTCCCATCATTTCCAAGAACTAAAAAAGAATATGCAAATAAATTACCACCCACACTATAATTTCCAGGTAAACTCTGATCTAAATTGACTGAGAATTGAACTTCATTCAAAAATGCCCCACCCACCACGCTTATAGTTACATCATCATTACTAACATTATAGACCCCATTCATATTTGCAAAATCATTGTCTGTATAATAATAGTCGATTCCATCCAAAGTGAATTGCGCAAATTCAAACACTTCTCCGCAAATGCTCAGGGTGCCGAAATCGACCTCATCGGAAATTGTAAAATTCTGTTCATACGAACTTGCTCCATTTCCCAAATCAATACCCATCGCCGAAAATTCCGCAGAGCCATTGCAGAACAAAATGCTTCCAAAAACTTCGCCTTGATTATTAGACGGCAGAAAATGCATCACTCCATTAGACTGAACTCTGGCCATTCCACCTAAATATGGATCATTATCACAATCCACCAAATTTCCTGTGATTGTAGAATAATTGGCATTTCCTGAGCAAACAT
>JBDNHP010000272.1:0-2923 GCA_041688765.1 Flavobacteriales bacterium | reverse complement strand
TATCGTTAATATCATCACCGATATAAGCCATTTCGCTCAGGTCTATTTGCAGTTTCTCGCAGTATTCTCTGGCTTTTTGCAATTTGTTTTTTACACCTTGCTCCAAGTATTCAATCTTGAGTTTAGCGGCACGGCGTTCTACAATAGCAGTGTTTTCGCCGGTCATGATTAAAACGGGAATTTTCAAATATCTTAAAAAAAGAACCCCTGCGCTGTCAGAAGTATTAAATTTCTTCCATTCATTACCCGATTGATCGTAGTACATCCCGCCATCAGTCCACACTCCGTCAATATCGGTAATAACTAGTTTTGGGAGCTTCATCCTTCGTAAATAAAATAGCTCTGCATACCACTGTAGCGATTGCGTTGCAGTTTAATGTTTTTAAGACCAAAAACTTCTTGAAGCGCAATGGTTTCACCCGGAAACTCCTTGTCGTTTAGTTCATCAAACCCAAGTATGGATCCCTTTACCAGATGAGGTTTGATGAGTTCCAGACATCGTCTGGTGGGTTCGTAAATGTCAAAATCAAACCAAGCCAAAGCGATAATGGTTTCCGGCCTGTTTTTCAAATAGTTTGATAACTGAATAGAAGCATCTCCTTTTACCAGTGTGTTTTTACTGATATGTGAAAGCGGGCATTCTTTTTCGTGAAAATCCAACAAGGATTGAAGGTAGTTTTCATAGCCTTCTGTAACGCTCAAAGCACCTTCGATAATTGCCTCGTGTGCACCGTCTTTACCATCTACGGAAGGGAATCCTGAGAACGTATCAAAACCGATTAATTTACGATTGTGATTAAAAGGTTCTAAAATGCCTCTTAAATTATTTAGCGTTACCAGATTTTGACCCCATCTAACACCAAATTCCATTATAACCCCATGAACATCAAGTACTTGCTTGTATAGTTCGTGAAAGAACAATGACTTGGTTAATTCTTGTCTTTTCTGAAAAATGCCAGAATTGGCAATTACTTCATTGTCTGGAATAGGACAATTTCTGAATGCCTCTGCGATGTCTGTTCTTCTGCTGATTTCATCTTGTGATGCGAGCGATTTCAGCGTTATTTCTTTACTCATATTTTAGGCTATGAACTGGGGATAGATGATTTCATCGCGTGAAATATCGCGATTTAGTTTTTTACCGATCAATTTATCTTTTTCTATCCATTTGAATCCATCTCCTGGAGAGAGTAAATGAATGTCTAATTCAGTTAACACATATCCGGCTGGCAAATCTTTGATGGATGCAATGGAACGTTCCAGTTTTACTTTAGCACTCTCAACGCCTTCTGCAATAAAAATATCTTCCACTCCCATAGACATATCGAGCAGTCGAATATCCCGAACCATGCGGTTTACGCCATCCGGACCCAAAGAACCTGCCTGATCTGTGCCCTTCATTCTGCGATCGAGGGTGATATGTTTTTCAACGATTTCAGCACCCAAAGCCGCAGCGGCAACAGGAGCGGAAATTCCAATAGTATGATCTGAAAATCCGATTTTGTAATCAGGATAATTTTTCTGCAAATACTTAATGGTATTGAGATTTACATTAGTAGGATGGGTAGGGTATTGAGAAACACAATGCAAAATGGAAATGTTATTGTGATAACGACTAATTACTTCCAATGCATCATCCAATTCCTTTTTTCCTGCCATTCCTGTGCTTAGAATAATCGGAATTTTAGTTTCTGCCATGGCCGCCAATAACGGCAAATTGGTGAGATCACGACTAGCAACTTTCAGTTTATCTGGACTGAAATAACGCATCATACTTAAACATCCTACGGCACAAAGCGTTTCAACAAATTCTAGTCCTTTAGATTTGGCATGTAAATAAACTTCATAATGTTCTTCATCGGTGAGTTCTAGTACTTCGCGATGTTTCCCATAGGTTTGTCCGAATGAATGCGGACTATCGTAAGGCTTATCCATGGCCGATTTAGAAAGTTCTTCTTTCAAATCACGCTTGGTAAGCTTCACTGAATCCATACCTTTTAGATCCATTCCAAAAAGATTTTCTTCAATAGGTCTGGAAATAAGATCAATAATAAGTTTGGCTATATCAACTGAACCATTGTGGTTCTGTCCTATTTCGCCTATCAGATAAGTGTGTTTCATTCTTATTTGGAGTTAAGCGCAATTTGTGTCTTCATGCTTTGCAATAATGCGTGGTTACTGTCAATGGCTTGAAGCAAATCATCCGCGCTAAAGTCGGGGTTTCTATTAAATAATGTTGAGAATAAATTTTGTGCAGCATTAAAATCACCTGCTGTATCGATAGTCAGTCGTATATCTTGTCGATTTGCAAAAGGCAATGGCACAGGCAGAAACAAGGTTTTGAATAGAGCTTTGTGTTCGTAAACGTAATTAGTAACGTGCTCTCTATACAAGGCTTCCTGGGTGCTTGAGGCAATTTTTTTCAGAAAATCAGCCCTCATAATTTCAGCAAATAAACCAATGTGAGAGCGCATAATTGGAGTGCCGTCAGGAAATTCAAAACTGATATAGTCGTACTCAGAATTTTGAAATTCAGTGATTAAAGTCTGAAGATATTCCGCGCTGAGAAAGGGATTGTCAGCACAAATTCGCATCACATTATGGAGGTCAAAATGCTCCATAGCATCAAGAAATCTTTTCAATACGTCATTTTCATCGCCTCTGAAGCATTTTACACCCAATTTTAAGGCGAGTTCTTCAATTGGATCATCTTTTTTGGAAAGAGTTGTTGCAACAAGGATATTGGCAGCAGGCAATACTGTTTTGATACGTTCAATAATCAGTTCAGGAATACTGCAATTATTATGAAATGGCATCAGCATTTTACCCGGCAATCGGGTAGAACCCGTTCGGATTTGAAGAATAGCAGTAGGATATGATTTTCCCATACTTTGCAAAGGTACTAATATCAGTCAGCTTGATA
>JBDNHP010000271.1:0-10934 GCA_041688765.1 Flavobacteriales bacterium | reverse complement strand
CTATCAAAGGAAAAGTGACTTCCGTATTTTTCATGCCCTTAAATTCAATCTTGTCTTTAATGGCTCTCAAATAGGCTATGTGGCCGTATAAACCATCAATCGACAATCCTACAAGTTGACAGTTAAGATCTGAAAATTCAGGCTCTCGTTTTGCAAATGTCATAAACTCAGATGTACACACCGTTGTAAAGTCTGCCGGGTGACTGAACAGAATAATCCATTTACCCTTATAATCCGAAGGGAAATTAATCTCGCCTTGCGTAGTGACAGCCTTAAATTCAGGAGCTTTGTCTCCAATTCTCGGCATACTGACGAATTGCTGTTCTTGATTTTGTTCCATTTTACCATCTTAAAAATAGGATCCCCACTCGTTCATATTTAAATCGAACCAGCGCAACAGCACAAAAGTGCCGATCTTCTGACTATTAAGCATTGTACAATTAGGGAAATGAATTACATAATTCACATATTCGGAATAAGGAAAAGATTGCTGCGAAGCCAATAGAGCATTGGACTTGCTTTCAAATTATAAACTCGCCTTCCACATATTCTAATAACATAATAAGGCTGTTCCACTTTCTTTCAATTTCCTCATCAAAAATATTTTCAATAAATACTTTGAATTTCAGCCGAATTAACAACAGAATTAATTAACTTAAAGACAAGAAATATACATCACAAAAAATGTCATTTCCTGTTGTTTAATAAAATGAGAACTCTACGGCAGTTAATCGGGCTGACATTGCTCCTGTAGCTCTCTTTTTTCATTCTACTTAAAAAAATTACTATGCTATTTAAAAGTTGCCTATATCATATCTGACTTATTAGATACTTTGCAGTTAAAGCCAAATTGAATGATTCCGTCCATTATGGAACACGAACCTTTCCATATAACATTAAAATTAGGTTAAAAAATTGATTTGCTCATTTTATTTAATAAATTGCCCAAAATAAACTCCCATTTCAATTAGCCCATATAATAAAATGATGAAGATGAAAAATTTTATATTCGCGATGTTGTGCTTTTTGAACAGCCCAAATTCCTATAGCCAACAGTTGGAGACTTTATGGTCCGATTGCATAGAAAACAATGGCATAGGGAAGGGGATTTATGAAAGGATTGTTGCGAGTTCGGATACCAGAATTTATGCGCTATATAAAATTTATGACTTAAAAATGGGTGCATACTACCATCATTATTATACGCTTCGGGCATTTGATAAAGTCACTATGGAAATTGTTAAAGATGTTCAAATAACCAAAAAGGAAGACAACAATTACAAAAGACTACACAAAAATCCTTTCAGTTTCAATGAAGTAGTTCTTATTGATGGAAGTCTAATTTTCTTCCATTCTATTTATTTTGATGAAAGAGCAGAATTACATGCCACGGTATTTGATGAGAACTTGAATATTATCAAAGAAAAAACAAAAATTCTGGAAACACCAAATAGCAGTTTGCTCTCATATGTGTTACCAAAATTCTTTGTATCTGCAAATTATGAAACCAATTCAATACTTGCCGGGTTGCTGGTTGGTGGCAACTATAAAGACACTGCAATTCTAGAATATAAAATAATAGACAAGGACCTTATAGGCAAGCATAGTAATAAAACTACATTTCCTTGCACTCTTATTGAGTATCCGCGTGCTAGTTATTCACTTGAAAATGATCAAACTATATTTATTCAATACAACGTTAAAGAAGATGTTTCTGAAGAAGACACTAAGAAAAAAGATCGTAAATTTATTACATATCGACTTATTCATGTTCTATCGGCAAAAACTGGAGAATTTGTGAACTTCCCCGTCTATTTCGAGAACAAGGATGTTTCAGATTTAATGATTGAAACGGAAAACGGAATATGTGAAATAACAGGTTTCTTCAAAGATTTATCTAAGGACCCTACTGGAATTAAAAATCATGGATTATTCAAAGTTCAATTGGATATAATAAATATTGCAGTTTCAGAACCGAAATTTACTTATTTCTCGGAGCTCGAAATGAATGAAATTTATCGACAGGATAATGTGCTAGCACCAATGCGCAAAACTAAGTTTGTATCTATTCCGGAAGGTTTAATGATTGAAGACTACACAGAAATGCCCAACGGGGATCGGGTTCTTTTTTGCACCCGATTGAATAATTACTCAAATTCCGATAAAGACATTACATTTTACAGCTTATCTGATTGTGATAAACTCGATGTTACATGTATGCGCATTAATGATTTGGGAGAAATACAATGGCTCAGAACTTTTCCACGACGCTATACCATTGATACTAGTTATGCTAGTGATTTGAGCGGAATATATGATGAGAACTCGAATTCTATTATCTGTACATTCGGCTTAGGCGAAGCGCAAGTAGTGCACAAAACTGATGATGAGGACGTGCGCACAGCAGTAGATTATCTTTTAATAAATGCTGAAAACGGGCAACTATCTCCTAAAAAATTAGAATTAAACGCGCCCACTACATCCAAATCAGATAAAAAATACGTGATCCCGAGACTTATATTTTCGCTTGACGGAGATCTGTATTATCACTATTATAGCGATCCTAAAGGAGGGCCAATGCCTATGGTTACTTCAAATTTAGAAGCCTATGAGGCATTAGGTTGCTTAGGGAAATTCTTTTTTAAGTAATTTGGCTTTTGGACAAGGAAATAGAGTTGTTCTCCCTTACTATTTCCAGGATTATATCTGGGGGAAAAAGATCTCCAAATGGTTGATGCTATTTGAGAGATTGAAGCATAATTCATAATTTTAAAAACTCTACTGCAATTAAACAAGCTGGCATTACTGCTCTAGCACTTCCTCTTCCTTCTTCTTAAACAAACTATTAAATGCATTCTTTAAACCAGATTTCAGGCCATCTGCATTTCTGGAAACTAAGCCGGTAACACCAAATTGAATCATAGTGCCAATCACTTGTTTTATCATGTTATGCGTATTGCCTATCAGAACTTTTTTGGAAACGTATCCAAGTCCGATTCCGACAAATGAATTCACTAAATCTCCTTTAAAGCCGGGAGAAGAAGTTAATTCTTTTAAAGTGCTTTTCACCAAATTAAGTGGCTTCAAACTATCAAAAGTTTCTAACAAATTCTCTTTCAAATCAGCATTTGCCCGCTTCTGTCTTAGTTCGAGTAAGGCAATTTCAGTTCTCAATTCCTCCAACGAATTAATGTTTTTCATCTTCAAATTAATTAAGTACCTGTTTAATAATTGCACTACTGATTCTTTTCTTCATCCAATTATGAGTAAAGAAATATAAAACAAGCCCCAGTATTCCGTAAAATCCTGCTACGCAGAAAAATCCGTAATACGTCTTACCAAGTAATTCTCCCAGCCAAAGCGCCAATCCAATATTAGCAATGAAAAGGAAAATAAAAATGGAAAACAAAGCAAAAGCACGTGAAGCAAAAATTGATATACTATCTGCTGCTTTGTCCAATGCTCTGAATTTCAACAAATCGAAGCTGGTTTTTCCGTACTCTTCCACTATTTCAAGCAAAGGCTCAAAAAATGTTGTCTTGTTTTCCATTTTGATCAATAATTAGGGCTTGTTTTAATAAGAATTTCTTAGCTCATCGACGACTTAACGTCTCTCTTCACTTCTTCGGCTTTGTGGTTAACCCTTTCGGCAACGTTAACCACTTCATCCTTAGCGTCTTCAAACCTGTCGGTCATGCTAGCAAGCAGATCATCAAATTTGCTTTTCAATTCTTCAAAAGTGTCAGAACTTTTTTTAGCAATCTTCTTTCTTGTTTCGGTTCCTTTATCCGGGGCAAACAATACACCCAACAAAGCTCCTACTGCAAGACCTGCTACTACGCCAATTACTACTTTTCCTGTGCTCATAATTTATATATTTAGTTTAATTAGTATACATTGTTAATAAATCGGGCACTTCATTGTCAAATCAAGATTATATGACACTTAAAGTTGCCTTTTATACCTCTTATGACGTGATTCGCAATTATTGTGTCTTCCGGAGAAAAAAGTTTAGAAACAACAATCATTATGTTAAAATTGCTCTATCCACATAGCGGTGTCATTTCTAAACTGTATTTATAGCGAAACGCACGATAAATTTCAGTGTTGACTCTTTCTCTATCCGATGTAAACCTACGTTTAGATGGGTAAAAAATCTACAATACAAAGGTGATGCTATTTGAAAGCATGAGTGTTACACAATCTTTGTAAACTGTTTCAAAATTTACACATTAAACAAAAATCGCTGAAGCCAACAAAAAAAGAAGAAAAGCGCTGCAATATGCTATGAAGCATTTTAAAGGCCTGAGATATCAATAATTCAAAATTAAGCGAGAATATCTCCGAGAAAAGTACAATTTAGGCCTTAAAGACACAAGCATTTGTCCAGACAGCCCATTATAGGCATTACTTCTGAGCAGTTCCATTTCCACACAAGTCAATACTCCTTTTCCAAAAACGCTTCAATTCATCTACACCTCGATTTTAACGTAATTTGAACACTATCTTTACATTCGCATAATCTACCAAAACAACTCAGGCAACACATTCATGGTTCTCCTCAACCTCATCTTCCAACTCGCTGCCGGAATAGGTATGTTTCTTTTTGCTATGTACTTGATTGAGGAATCACTGAAAAATCTCAGCGGCAGAAATTTTAAACTCTTTTTGCAACGCAGGACTAAAAATAGCATTTCAGCGGTAGGTGCCGGTGCCACAATTACGGCAATTCTTCAAAGTAGCTCCATGGTTTCCTTGATGGTTTTGGCATTTCTTGGAGCTGGAGTGTTTACAATGCAAAATGCCTTAGCCATTATTCTTGGGGCTAATTTAGGCACAACCATCTCCGGATGGATTGTTGCAACACTAGGCTTTAAAATGAACATAGAAGTGGCGGCATATCCAATTATCTTTATAGGTGGGATTATGTTGATGCTTCTGGGCAAAAGAAAAACATTCAAATACATCTCGTTTTTTCTGCTTGGATTCGGATTGCTTTTTGTAGGATTATCCTTTATGAAAACGGGGATGGAAAATCATGTTAGCTCATTCGATTTTTCCGCATACGCCGATATGCCATTAATCATTTTTCTGTTGATGGGATTTGTAATTACCTCTATTGTGCAATCCAGCCCTGTTACAATGGCGCTCACTCTGAGCGCCCTGCATGTTGGCGCTGTATCTTTTCCGGTGGCAGCGGCCATTGTGTTGGGCTCAGAAACCGGCACTACATTAAAAATACTACTCGCCTCCATAGGTGGAAATGCTTCAAAAAAGAGAGTTGCTACCGGCAATTTCCTGTTCAATTTAGCCTCAACTATTGTTGCCTTTATCTTGTTAAAACCAATATTACTATTAATCAGTGATGTACTCAAAATCAATGACCATCTCATAGGACTCGTAACTTTCTCCACATTTGTCAATTTAATTAGTATCATTATTTTTCTGCCCTTACTTAATCGATTTTCCAGGGCTCTCGAAAAACTATTTACTACTTCCGGAGTAACTGAAACGGCTTTCATTGGCAATGCTAACCTTGCTGAGCCCGAAACAGCATTAGATCTATTCAAACGCGAAACTGAATTTTTCATTTACAATTCAATGATTTTCAATTTAGAATTGTTTGGTAATTACTCCAAGTTAAAAAAGGAAAACTCGGAATTTGAACTGCTCAATGAAAAAAGGAAAAATCACATAAAATCTATTGACGAAAAGTACATCTTTCTAAAACAAGTGCAAGGCAAGTTGCAAGCATTCTACCTTTCATTGAGGAACAAAGTGACTGACGTTCAGAATGCTCAACTCAATCAAATCATCTCATCTGTTCGCAGTGCTATGCATTCCATAAAAAGCATGAAAGATATCAGTAGTAATATTGCGAATCTCCGAGACTCTACGAATGATGTAATATATAACTTATTCGTCCAACAAAAAAAAGAAACGGAGGATCTGTATGAAAAATTAAATCTCTTGATTAAAGACAAAAGTTCTGACTTGAAAGTCCTCCATTCGATTTTCGAGGACATTCAAAAAAACTATTCCAATTCGCTAAACAATTTCTATAAAGATGCGCAGGAAATCAGTATTGATGATTCCGATATTAGCACTGCCCTTAATCTCAATCGCGAGCTATTTACATCAAATAAAGCTATGCTTATGGCGGTGAAAGACTTTTTGTTTGAAGAAAAAGAGGCTCTTCGATTCAATGATATACAATACAGAACCTAATCAAGAAATTAAAAAATTAGCTTTACCCCGAATTGTTTTGGGCTGCTTGTAATATATATTACTTGTGGGAATCCGCACAACATATCTATAAAGGTCTTTGGCTGATTAACGAGCCTCCCAACAATTCAAAGCCCCACTCATCCAATCCCTTTGTCGTTCATCCAATTTTTTTTAATTCCAGCATTGCTTTTCACTTAACTTTGCTACAAACCAATTATTATGCTCCTTCAGGCTGAACATATTGTTAAACGCTACGCCGGTCATACCGCCCTTAATGACATAAGCATTGATGTCCCAAAACAAGCCATATATGGTCTATTGGGACCGAATGGCGCCGGAAAAACCTCGTTAATCAGGATTATCAATCAAATTACCGGTCCGGATTCGGGTCGTATTTTGCTTAATGGCAGACCAATCAGCAGAGAAGATATATCCCGCATTGGTTATCTACCGGAAGAACGCGGATTATATCGTAAAATGAAAATCGGTGAGCAGGCTATGTACCTCGCTCGCCTGAAGGGCTTATCGAACCATGAAGCCAAAAAACGCTTGAACGAATGGTTCGATCGTTTTGCAATTCAAGGTTGGTGGAAGAAAAAAGTGGAGGAATTAAGTAAAGGAATGGCCCAGAAAGTGCAGTTCATCACCACAGTGCTGCACCAGCCAGAATTGCTGATTCTGGATGAACCTTTTTCTGGATTCGACCCGATAAATGCCGAGTTGGTAAAAGACGAAATCCTGCGATTGAGAAATGAAGGCGCAACAGTAATTTTATCAACTCACAACATGGCCTCAGTGGAGCAGATTTGTGACAAAATTGCACTTATCAATCTCAGTCATAAAATAATTGAAGGCAATGTAAAAGATATTCGCGAAAGCTATAGAAGTTTCACTTATCAAATCAGATTTCATGGCGAATTACTTTCATTTGTGAATGCCCTTTGGACCAATTTCGAATTAGTGAATAAAACAACAATTGACAACGAACATATTTGTACTGTTAAACTCCAGCAAGGCAAAACAGTCAATGATTTGCTAAGCAGCGTAATTCCGGTTTGTCAGGTGCAGGAGATCAAAGAAGTGATCCCTGGAATGAATGAAATATTCATTAAAGCAGTACAAGAGTCAACCCCAGAAATTAAAGTAGCATGAGCAAGATTGGATTAATTATTTCGAGGGAATACATGACTCGTGTTAAATCGAAGTCATTTATTATCATGACTTTTTTGGGCCCTCTCTTATTCGCAGGAATAATGGTATCTGCAATATGGGTTTCGCAAGTGGATGAAACGGTTCATAATGTACTCGTCATTGATCATGCGGGTTTAGTGAGCATAGACGCTCCGAGTGGAGAATTGGAATCGCGTTTCAAAGATTATTTTAAGGCTTCTGACAACATAATATATCAATTTAGCAAGAGCAGACCGGAAGATAGCAGTTTTGTTAATGGTCCGTACAGCTTGATGGTTGAGATTGATGATGGGATTTACGAAACAAAAAAGGGCTATCTCTTCTACAAAAAAGTTCCGAGTTTACAGGTTTCGGGAAGTATAGAAAAACAAATCCAAGGATCACTTGAACAACTGAAAGTGACAGAAAATCTAGAGATCAGTTTTGAAGAATACAAAAAGTTAAAACTCTCTGTAAGCCTTGTTCAGAAGGACATAAAGAAACAAGATGAAGATAGTCTTAAGCAGGAACAAGCTGCTGTCGGAATGTTCTTTTCTGTGATCATTTTCTTCTTTATTTTCTTGCACGGCGCCCAAGTAATGCGCGGTGTAATTGAAGAAAAAACAAATCGTATAGTTGAAGTGATTGTATCATCAGTAAAGCCTATGCAATTAATGTTGGGTAAAATATTCGGAATTGGTTTGGTAGGACTCACACAATTTATAATGTGGATCGCTCTTTCCTTTGTTATTCTCAGCATCGGAGAATTGATATTCAACGCAGGATATCTCAACCCTGCTTCTATAGTCGAGGCTCAACAAGCGGGACAAATTGTTGGTGGACAACCAGATTTCTACCAAACTTTAGCCCAGAATGAAGCATTTAGTGTGCTCATGAGAATTAATTGGCCGGTGATGATTTTGCTCTTTATTTTCTACTTCGTGGGTGGCTATTTGCTTTATGGTTCGCTATTCGCAGCAGTAGGCGCTGCGGTAGATTCAGAAACAGACACTCAGCAGTTTATGACCCCTGTGATGTTGCCATTGTTCTTCGCCTATTTCGTCGCAATTATGAGTGTTAATAATCCGGAAGGTCAAGGAGCAACTATCTTTTCTATCGTGCCACTCACGAGTCCACCGGTGATGATGATCCGTGCTTCCATGGGTATTTCGGGTGATATGATCTGGCAATTAATCCTATCCATGGTATTGTTAATTCTTGCATTCATTTTTACTACCTGGCTGGCTTCAAGAATATACAGAGTGGGTATCCTGATGTACGGCAAAAAACCGAGTTGGAAAGAGCTAGGCAAGTGGATTTTCTATAAAGGATAATGGCTTAGCCTTCATAGATTAAAGCATATTCATCTCGGGTTTTATCGGATTTGTCTGTAATTTAGTAGCCAAACCGCTGGATATGATCTTGAAATTCTTACTTGCATTGTCTTGCTTTGCTCTAATATCAGTTAATACCGAAGTTTTTGCTCAAAACGGTTTGCCTCGTGGATTGACCGATGACGAGCGAAGAATGCTGCATCAAAACGGTGGCTTAGGCCCCGAGTTTTTCAGCTCCAGAGGCATTGAAACTGCCCCTGATTTTCCGGCAATTCGCTCAATGGCGGAGTGGGAAGAAATTCAAGCACTCACTATTTCTTGGATATCTTATCCCGGTATTTTAAAAAATATCGTACGCAATGCGAAAGAAGAATGCCCGGTAATTATTCTTACCGAAAACGCTAATTCTACACTGTCGTTTTTAATGGGGAATGAAGCGGGAGGACCATTAAATAACATGGACAATGTAGTGCTGCTTGATGCAAATTTCGACAGCGTTTGGATGCGCGATTATGGCGCAAATACCGTATATGGAAATGAAGTGGATGATTTAATTTTAATTGATTGGATTTACAATCGCCCTTCGCGTCCAAATGATAATGCAAGTCCTGAGACTGTGGCTGATTATCTTGGGTTGGATATCTATACTACCACCGCAGCACCTAGCGATTTAGTAAATACAGGCGGGAATTTTATGAGCGATGGTTTTGGAACTGCCTTCGCTTCTGAATTAATTCTGGAAGAAAATGAAGCGGGAAATGATTACAATGTAACTCCAAAATCAGAAACGGATATTGATGAAATTATGCTGGATTGGATGGGCTTAGAGCGTTATATCAAAATGGAAACATTGCCTTATGATCTCATCCACCATATCGATATGCACATGAAATTATTGGATGAAGAAACCCTTCTGGTGGGAGAATTTCCGGGTGTG
The DNA here is from genome assembly GCA_041688765.1 of Flavobacteriales bacterium. Classification (GTDB taxonomy): domain Bacteria; phylum Bacteroidota; class Bacteroidia; order Flavobacteriales_D; family Sanyastnellaceae; genus JBDNHP01. The sequence goes on along the minus strand of JBDNHP010000271.1, from coordinate 1,265 downwards.
GCTGATGGTCCTCAAATTGAAGCCAATATTGAATATGTGGTATCCAATTTCAACTCTAAATGGGGTACTCCTTATAAGGTGAAATGGATTCCGATGGTTCCGAGTACCAATAACCTATGGCCTAATGCTAATGCTGCTTACAGAACTTATACTAATTCAGTTTTTGTAAATAAAACGCTCATTTATCCTTCCTATAGAGAGCAATACGACACTACGGCACAGCGCATTTATGAAGAGCTATTGCCCGGTTACACCATTATTCCTATTGACTGTGATAATCAGCCGGAAGCCATTATTCAAGCCAGTGGAGCAATTCACTGTATTACTCATAGTGTTGGTGTAAGTGATCCTTTACTCATTTCACACCAGCCTCTTGCGGATACAGATGATGAATTGAACGACTATCAGGTTGATGCTTATATTAAGCATCGCTCTGGAATTTCGACTGCTACTTTATACTATAAAACGGATATCGCTGCTGATTATGAAAACCTGAGCATGACTGTTTTAGGCGATGATATTTGGACGGCGAACATTCCTTCTCAGCTTGCAGGTACTACGGTGTATTATTATGTGGAAGGGGAATCTGTAAGTGGCAAAATTCAAGTACGTCCGATTGTAGCTCCTGAGGGTTATTGGAAGTTCAGGGTCTTGGGTGAATTAGTGAGTATTCAGGAACAAGGATTGGCCTATTTCAATCCGGCATTTCCAAATCCTGCGTCTGCTATTACTTGTGTACCTGTGTTTTTTAATAAGTCGATGCAGGCGAATATTGTATTGAAAGATATCACAGGAAAAGAGGTGTTGAATATTGTTTCGGGTAGAATGCCTGCGGGAGAAAGCAAATACTTCTTTGATGCCTCATCGCTTGCTGCTGGTGCATACATGTTGGTTATAGAATCAGATCAGTTTAGTGCTACCCAGCGAATTATGATTGAATAAAATGTATCGCTCTTTTTTAGTCAAATCTGCTCTGCGTTCCCTTTGCGCCCTCAGCGTTCAAACTCTAAAAAATCCCAATCAAATCTCAAAACTAGCCGCGAAAAAATCCATCATACTCAATTGCCTTTTTGCCTAGAATCTGCTCTGCGACCTCTGCGTTCCCTTTGCGCCCTCAGCGTTCAAACTCTAAAAAATCCCAATCAAACTAGCCGCGAAAAAATCTATCATAATCAATTGCCTTTTTGCCGAGAATCTGCTCTGCGCCCTCTGCGTTCCCTTTGCGCCCTCAGCGTTCAAACTCTAAAAAATCCCAATCAAACTAG
>JBDNHP010000270.1:0-5328 GCA_041688765.1 Flavobacteriales bacterium | reverse complement strand
CCGTTGCAATTATTGTCGATGCCATCACATAGTTCAAAGGCTCCCGGATTTATATTGGCATTGAAATTATTACAATCTCCGCCTTGATTTGCCGTTCCGGGTGTTCCTGGACAACCAAGAAATGATGAACCCGCTCCATAACCATCACCGTCATTATCATTGTAAAGGGTAACCAACAGTCCTTCATCAATTTGACCGTCGCAATCGTTGTCTAAGCCATCACAAACCTCTGTATTTCCAATATAAATGGCAGCATTATTATCATTGCAGTCATTTGCTATTGACACGTATCCAATCGGTTGAGAGCAATCCAGGGTTGTTACACCCGGATTGCCAGCTCCGTCTCCATCGAGGTCCCTGTACCACGTAGTTGGATAAGTGCATGTTCCATCATCTTCCTGAGCGTTAGCATCATAATTACAAGCGGAAACATCAGTACATCCTTGTGCTAATCCTCCAACAGGCACGCAGAAATTATGAGTAATAGATGATCCGAAATTTGGATTGGCGGCAATTGCAGCTAACACGTTACCGAGTTCATCTACCATTTGGTATGATCCGTCAGAAGGGCAACCGTAATTGGTAGCCTCCATTCCATCGCCATAAGTGTCTAAAACAATAAAATCATAACAGCCGCTGGGCAAACAGTATGCATAAGAATAAGCGGTTAAATCGGCTAGTGTATTAGGATTTATAGAAGCCACAACACCACCTAATTCATTCACAAGTTGCCAGGAAGTTTCCTCGCCATAACAATCTGTATTGATGGAAATGGTAATAGTTGTTGGATTAGAAATGGTGCTGAATAAAGAAGAATTATCGTCGTTATCTGCATTAGTATCGGCAACACCATTAGGAATAGTTGTATAAGTGTTAAATGTATGGTTACCACCTGCAAGAGTAGCAGAAGGCAGGTTAATCACAACTGATGCACCAACGGCTAAATTTCCGGTCCAGTTAAACGTTGAATTAGCCCCAGCATCATAGTTATAATTCAAAGTGAATGATGTTACCGAATTAGTGCCAAAATTATTTACTTGTACACTGGGTGTTACGGTGTCATCACAATAAGCGCCCGTTGGAGAAGAGATACTCTGCACTCCGACATCATTTGGTCCATTATTTTCAACCGGTCCTATTGTAAAATTGGTGTTCGAAATATCAAAGAAAATATTAGCAGAGGCTTTCACTTTTACGCGAGCAGTAGCACTTTGTCCTACAGGAATGGTAACCGTTTGGCTTCCATCATTGGGAACTCCCGAAACTAATGTAACCGGCCATGTATATCCACCATCATAAGAGAGGAAAATGTCAACGTTAGCACAACTTACCGGTGCCGATGTAGTATTTGCTACGTTCCAAGTTACGGTTTGAACAGTATTGCCAGCATAAGTAACATTAGTATTCGGACTAGTTACTAAAAATGGTCCGGAAGTATTGCTTGCGAAAAATGCAATTTGATCATCTCTAACTCCGCCACCATTTGCCCGATTATCACGAACTGTGCAACGCAAAGTCATATCACGTGTGTAAGTAGGTAGATGTTCGCCAATTACGGTGGTATTATTTACCAAATCTTGAATTCTTGGAAATACCCTCGTTGGACTGTTACTAGAAGGCCATGACCTGAAAATGGGCGCATTGCCACTTGGATTCGTGAGGTTATTATCTCCTGCGGCAGTAGCAGGGCCAAGATTGTATTGCTCCCAATTGTAAGTAATAGCATCACCATTAGCATCACTTGCAACGGCAGTCAATTCAAATGGAGTGCTAATTGGAATATAAAATCCACCTGTTCCTGCTTCTACTAGAGGAGGCGTATTGCCTGTATTGGTAATAGTTGCGCATCCATTTCCATTTCCATTAATCGAAAAGCTTATGATTTCATTATAGCTCCTATTATGGAAATGTGCATCGCTATTGAGTTGAAGATCAGGGGAACAAATACCTGCGTAACCCATTATGGTAGAAGCGCTTCCAGGTTCATAGGCAGCTCCTGCCGATCTATTGCAATTATTGTTTTGAGTGTGATTGGCTCCAAATTGATGACCCATTTCATGAGCAACATAGTCAACGTCAAAAGGATCGCCAATGGGACTTCCTAAGCCTGTTACTCCACCGGCTTTAATGCTGTTATTGCAGGGTGCATTTAAAAAGGCAACCCCCCCACCACCAGTGCTAAATACGTGGCCCATGTCATAGTTGGCACTACCAATCACAGTATCACAAGTGGTCTGATTTTGCCCAAGCATTGTTCCTCCATCATTATTGGTGTATGGGTCAGTGGCTGCGTTCAGATAGATAATATTGGCATTATTAGCAACCAGTACCATGCGAATGGCAACGTCTCTTTCGTAAATACCATTGATCCTAGTCATAGTGGTATTCAATGCAGCAAGAGCCAAAATGGTTGTTCCGCCATGAAAAGTGGCATATTCTCCTGTGCAAGCGAGCGCCAAACTGTAAGTCCTCAATTGATTGCCAGAGTTAGTTTTCATTACGCCATGTGGCTTATCCTGTACAAATGGCTTTTTTACTTTTTTACCCTCGTTAATGGGCTCTGTATCTATTTGATAATCTTCGCCCATAATCGGAGGAAGGTCATCCCAAACTTTATTAGTTGTTTTGTAAAACTCTGATTTGGTGTAAGATATGTAGTGAGTGATTTCATTTCTATTGTATGGATCAATAAAAATGGTTTCAAATCCACCAATAATCATAGCATTAAAGCCTTGTGGGGAATAGGAGAAGCTTGCGATTAATGATGGATCCTCGACTCCTTGTCCTGAATAGGAGCGGATTTGAGGAAATTGAGCCTGCAAATCAGGATGCATAATGCTCGATTCTACCACAGAAAAGGATTGACTGCTTCCATCGGGCATTGGCAATACAAGAATGGCTGTAGAATTGCTAGCCCAAACGGATTTTTCATCAGGAACTGAACGGAGAAAATTCTGTATTCCTTCGACGTCCATGGATATGGTGCGGTAAGAAGCGGGAACAATAGCCCGATTTCGTGCCGCAGGTTCAGGACTGTTCTGAAAAAGATTTACTTGCGCATTTAGCGACAGGGTTAGCACAAGGAGTACTAAAGTAGAGATTTTGTTCATGATCAAAGTTTATAAATCAGGTTGCAGGAAACGAGAAACTTGAACATTGTCCTTCAACATTTTTACAGTACTACGATGAATCTTCATAAAAAGTTCATCAGAGGAGCTATCCATTTGATAATCAATACTATATTAAGATGTGCAGGACTATTTACGTAAAGTTAGCAAATATCTAAGGAAGCAATATGATTTATTTAATTCTTTGAGCTTAATTATTAATAAGTTGAATAGCTTGTTAATATGTTCAATTAATTCGAACCGTGTTTAGTTGTATCTTCGCCTGATTCACGCGGTTAATCGCAAGTCTTAGGAGTATCCATAATTAGCATGGCAGAAGTACAATACAACGAAGAACATATCCGTTCCCTCGACTGGAAAGAACATATTCGGTTACGTCCCGGAATGTACATTGGCAAACTTGGAGATGGAAGTACGGCTGATGACGGAATTTATGTCTTACTTAAAGAGGTAATGGATAACTGTATCGATGAGTTTGTTATGGGTCATGGCAAATCAGTTGAAGTTTCTATAAAAGATAATATCGTTAAAGTACGTGATTACGGCAGAGGTATTCCTCTTGGAAAAGTTATCGATTGCGTGTCCAAAATTAACACCGGTGGTAAATATGATAGCCGGGCTTTTAAAAAATCAGTTGGGCTAAACGGTATCGGTACAAAAGCTGTTAATGCGCTCTCTCAGGCATTTCGGGTGGAATCTATCAGAGATGGCAAAATTAAAACGGCATCCTTTGCTAAGGGTGAACTTGTTGAAGATCCACCTATTGAAAGTAACGAAAACCGAAAGGGAACTAGAATCATTTTCGAACCGGATGCTAGCATTTTCCAAAATTTTAGCTTCCGCATGCAATATGTGGAAAGACTTATCTGGAATTATGTGTATCTCAATCCTGGCCTTACAATATACTTCAACGGACAGAAATATCTTTCTGAAAATGGACTGAAAGATTTACTTCAGGCCAATATGAGTGATGAAACCCTCTATGACATCGTTCATTTGCGGGGTGAAGACATCGAAGTAGCTCTTACTCATACTAATAACTATGGGGAAGAGTATTATTCGTTTGTAAACGGACAATACACCACGCAAGGCGGTACTCATCAAGGATCATTTCGCGAGGCTTATGTGAAGGTGATTCGAGAATACTATGGCAAAGATTACGAAGCGGTTGATATTCGTTCAGGAATCGTGGCAGCGGTTGCAATTAAAGTGATCGAACCTGTATTTGAGTCTCAAACGAAAACAAAATTAGGCTCTACAGAAATTGAGCCTGAAGGCATATCTATACGTTCCTTTATTCTCGATTTTCTCAAAAAAGAACTGGATAATTTCCTGCATAAAAACCCAGAAATATCCGAGGCTTTACAACGGAAAATTCTTCAGAGCGAAAGAGAACGCAAAGATTTGGCCGGTATCAAAAAACTGGCTCGTGAAAGAGCAAAAAAAGCGAGCTTGCACAATCGTAAATTGCGCGACTGCAAAGTTCATTATAACGATAAAGACGACAGGTCGGGGGATTCAACTCTCTTCATTACCGAAGGAGATTCGGCTTCCGGTTCCATTACTTCCGCGAGAGATGTAGCTTCTCAGGCTGTATTCAGCCTTAAAGGTAAGCCACTGAATACTTACGGACTCACCAAGAAAATCGTTTATGAAAATGAAGAATTCAATCTTCTACAAGCCGCATTGGATATAGAAGAAGGACTCGATACATTGCGCTATAATAAAGTTGTAATCGCTACTGATGCCGACGTAGATGGAATGCATATCCGTTTATTGATGATTACCTTCTTTTTGCAATTCTTTCCGGATCTTGTAAAGGGTGGACATCTATACGTTTTACAAACGCCTTTATTCAGAGTGAGAGATAAGCAAGAAACGATTTACTGCTATAGTGAAGAGGAGAAAGTTGTGGCGATGGCGAAGCTAAAAGGTAAGCCGGAAATCACTCGATTTAAAGGACTTGGAGAAATATCTCCTTCTGAGTTTAAAAACTTCATTGGAGAGAGCATTCGCCTTGATCCTGTGGTAGTTGGAAAAGATTCGCCACTGTCTGAATTACTGGAATTCTACATGGGAAAAAATACACCGGAACGTCAGGAATTTATCATCAATAACCTTAAGGTTGAGCTAGATATAACTCATAACGAACTGGAAGAACAAGAAAATGGTTAATGCCGGATTTTACTAGGTATGTCTG
>JBDNHP010000269.1:0-3605 GCA_041688765.1 Flavobacteriales bacterium | reverse complement strand
TCTTTGAATATTTAAGAGCAGTTATGAAAGTATCCATAACTGCATCTGATTATTATTTCGCTCTCTGAGCCACGTCCTGCTCACTAGCTTGAGCAGATGCAGACAGAGCGCTCTTTTCAATGCGTACTTTGCCAGTCTCGATACTTACCAAAACGGTAGTGTCTTCAATTTCTAATACTCGACCATGTAAGCCACCTATAGTAACAACCTTATCTCCCTTCTGAATGTTCTCTCTGAATTTCTTAGCTTCTTTAGAGCGCTTCATTTGCGGACGAATCATAAAGAAATACATGATCAAAAGTAATCCACCCAGAAGAAACAATTGAGATCCCCATGGACTTGGCTGATCAGCAGCCTGTAACAGTATGTGTGAAGTGTTCATAATCATTTTGAATTTGGACCAACAACTTCGCCGGTCAGGTGTAGAATATTTGTTGCAGGATAAGTGTTAGCTATTACTTTAATTGACTTGTTCTGTTTACCCGTTTTCTGATCGGAATTAAAAACCACTTCTATAACACCTCCATCGCCAGGTGAAATTGGTTCACGCGGCCAACTTTTTAATGCTGTACATCCGCATGATGTTTCAACCCTGGAAATCACAAGCTCCGCATCACCGGAATTCACGAATTTGTAAGTGTATTCTACTTTTTCCCCCTCAGTGATTGTTCCAAAATTGAAAACAGTATCTGTAAAACTTAATTCAGGTAAATGCTCTGGCAATTGGCCTGTAGCTGTTGCCGGAAAATTTAAATGATCAGAATTTACCTTATCACTTCCGCTCGAACAAGCAAATAGAAGAATGGAAGTCGATATGAGTAAAATTAATTTCATCATTCGTCAATTAATCCGCGACCCGTTTTTGCAATCGTACCGTTTTCTTTGAGTTTATTGAACAACTGATCGAGAACACCATTGATAAAGCTATTACTTTTTGGAGTACTATAATATTTTGAAAGTTCTATATACTCGTTCAAAGTAACTTTTAGTGGGATACTCGCAAATGATTTCGCCTCGGCCAAAGCCATTTTCATCAGGATTATATCCATCAATGCAATTCTCTCCAACTCCCAATTTTTAGTTGACTCATCTATGAGCTTTTCATTTTCTTCTCCTTTAGACACAGTTTGTCTGAACAGAATTTTCATAAAATCCTGCTCATCTTCCGCATCTTTCCAAAGGCTTAACAGCTCGATATCATCTTTATCTTCATCAATATTTTTAATGGTTTTAATTGCCATTCCTGCCATCAGATCAAGATCATCATTCCAAAAAATACTCTTTTCTTCAAAATAGTCATGGAGCATGTCAAAATTAACCATGTGTCTCTTGAAGAATCGCAGTAAAAACTCCTTATCATGTTCAAATCCGCGCGTCTTTGAACCCATGTATTCAATGTAATCTTCAGTTGCTGTGAGGGCTTTGAAGACTTTCTTCACCAAATCCATATTATCAGACCAGGAAACTCCTGTTTGTTCACATGCTTTTCGAAGCACCTTGCTATTCGAAAGCATTCTTAGAGGAATATTAGTTACAAACTTGGTGTTTGGTGTAAGATCTTCGGGAGTAGGGAGCTTCTTATTTCTTCCTGATTCAATTTTCTCAATGGCCATGCCTTGCATTTCCACTATCAATTGAAGCAAATAAAGGTACATTTCATACATCTTGTCAATGCTGAAATGAAGCTGCTTTTCAGCCTTCACTACATCCTGTTCATCACTCTGATAATAGGCATACAATGACTGCAATACCTTTATTCGCAACTGCCTTCTGTTCAGCATGTTTAGAAGCTAAGTTTTACGTTTCCCATTGCTTCTATTCTTGCTTCTGCTAAACGATTAGCGGCAAGATATGTTGGAATGTTTTCATTTTTGCTCATGTTGAAAATACGTCCGGCAGTATGATAAATGCCTTCTGTACTGCTCATAGCTGCCTCGCGGTTATACCCTATTACTTCCCAGTAACAGTTTATAATTCCACCTGCATTAATCAAATAATCAGGAACATAAATAATACCTCTGGACATTACTTCCTGTCCGTGCTTCACCTCATCAGCGAGCTGATTATTTGCGGCACCAGCTATGATGCTGCACTTCAATCGGTTTAATGTATCGTCATTAATAGTAGCACCTAAGGCGCATGGAGAATAGATGTCCATTGGAACATCATAAACTTCATCCACTTCAACAACTTCAACTTTATAGGTGTCAACCATGTGTTTCAGTCGATCTTCGTAGATATCACTCACTAAAACTTTAGCTCCTTCATTAACCAAATGCTTAACGAGGTATTCGCCAACATGACCAACACCTTGCACAACAACTCGCTTTCCGTTGAGACTATCATTTCCATAACGCTCTTTAGCCGCGGCTTTCATACCAACGTAAACCCCGTATGCTGTAACTGGCGAAGGATCTCCGCTACCGTCCATATATTCAGGTAAACCTGCTACGTGGTCCGTTTCCATGTGAACGTATTCCATATCGCGGGTATTTATTCCTACATCTTCAGCGGTAATATACTTTCCGGCGAGAGAGTCCACAAATTTCCCAAAACGGCGCATTAAAGCCTCCGATTTGTCTTTTCTGGCATCACCAATAATTACGGCTTTTCCACCGCCCAGATTTAATCCAGCGAGCGATGATTTGTAAGTCATGCCTCTAGATAGGCGAAGAACGTCCTTAAGTGCCTCATTTTCATTGCTATACATCCACATACGAGTACCACCTAGGCTTGGGCCCAGAACGGTGTTGTGAATGGCAATAATGGCTTTGAGACCTGTTGAACGATCCTGACAAAATACCACTTGTTCGTGGTTGTGAAGACCCATTTGCTCGATAATCTTAGAGCTGACTTCACTGCGGTCCTTGGCGTCAATCATTTCCTTGCAGCATTGGTATGTAATAGAACTTGCAGGGCGCAAAAATACACATTTTTTAACTTCTCAAAACCTATTTTTACAAAGTTCTGATGTTATTTTTCTACATCGGCTTAATATCTTTGCAGTGTGCAAAAGCAATCATTATTTAAAGCCAAGGAAATCGGACGAAATTTCTTTCTGATCTTTATTTTGGCTACTTCCTTTTTAGCCTGTGAAAAGGAAATTACAGTGGATCTTCCTCAAGCTGAACCTAAGATTGTAGTAGAAGGCAGCATCGAACAAGGAAATCCTCCCTTCGTTTTACTTTCTAAAAGTCAAGGCTATTTTGATCCAATTGATATCAATTCTCTTCAAAATTTATACTTGCAAGGCGCAACTGTAATCGTTTCAAACGGAACTATTACCGATACACTTCAACAAATATGCAGTTCCCAAATCCCAGAAGATTTATTGCCACTTGTTACCGAAATTACCGGCTTCACTGCCGAGCAATTACAAACAATAGACATCTGTGCATACCTATCTTTTAATGAGGCTATTTGGGGTGAATTAGGTAAAATTTATGATCTGCGTGTTGAATACGAGGGTGAAGTGGTAACCTCCAGCACCAAAATCAACGAATTAGTGCAATTGGATAGTACTTGGTTTCAAATATCAGGCAATACTGATTCATTAGGTTTTGTTTACGCCATATTAGAAGATCCAGATAGTCTTGGAAATGCTT
>JBDNHP010000268.1:0-3228 GCA_041688765.1 Flavobacteriales bacterium | reverse complement strand
TTCGGGGGTTTTGGAAAATGAGGGAGCGGAATTAAACCGTCGATTCTTCTGTCATCAAATCAAAAAAAGACCTTATATCATTTTGAAATGGGCCCAAAGTGCTGATGGCTTTATGGACATTATAAGGCAGCTGGATCAAAAGGGAAGTTTTCAAATCAGTCAACAGGAAACTAAAAAGCTCGTACATCTTTGGCGAAGTCAGGAACAAGCCATTCTTATTGGTTCAAATACGTTAAGAACCGACAATCCTCAGTTAAACCTGAGAGAAGTCCATGGTATACAGCCGATTCGACTCGTGATATCCCGATCGGAATTTCAGGGTTCTGACGCTGGCATGTTCAATGCTGAAAACCCGGCTCGCTGGTTGCAAATTGATTCTGATAGGGAATCATGTAATGGATTACTAAAAACCCTCGAACAACTAGGTGCAGAAGGAATTCAAAGCATTTTGGTAGAAGGGGGATTGAAAACCCATCAAAGCTTTTTGGATAGTGGATTATGGGATGAAATAAGAATTATTCGTTCCGAAACCATGATAGGAAAGGGAATTCCAGCTCCTGCCCTCCCACAAAATTTACCAATTACATCTTCACACCGATATGGAAAAGACCGTATCGATAGCTGTAGGAATTTATGAGCGCACTGATATTCAGCATTTTATCATCATCAGCCATATTTGTGCTATTCAAATTATTTCCAAGATTTGGGGTGAACACCTTACAAGCCATTGTGATCAATTATGGCTTTTCGGTATGCATGGGTCTGCTCTTGATTCCGAATAAAGAAAACCTGAAGGGATTTAAGGCTGAGCCTTGGTTTTGGTGGGGATTGGCTTTAGGCGTTCTTTTTATAAGTCTCTTTTATCTGATGGCCTATACCTCCCAGAAAGTTGGAATTTCAGTCACTTCTGTTGCCACGAAAATGTCGCTGGCTATACCTGTAGTGTTTTTTAGTCTTACTGAAAATGAACAACCGGGAACCCTTGCTTGGACAGGTGTTGGCTTGGCATTAGTAGGCGTATATCTCGCTTCAGTGAAGGAGAGTAACCATAAATTACGATTGGATTCCTTGCTTTTTCCGGCCATCATATTTGTGGGGAGCGGTATTATTGATTCGAGTTTGGGATATGCCGAAAAGCATGTTTTAAGTACTGATTTTGAGATTGCATTGTTTGCCTGTTTACCGTTTGCTTCAGCTTTTTCTATTGGTAGCATTTTTGTGGTAAAAAATATGCTGCAGCAAAAAATTGGCATTCATAGCAGGACACTTGTTGCTGGCATTGTTCTAGGCGTGATTAATTATTTCTCCATATTTTACCTCATCAAAGCATTTGGCACAGAGGGAATGGCTAGATCCTCCGTAATTCCAGTGAATAATATAGGTGTGGTTACTTTGTCGGCTTTGGCGGCATTTATCCTATTTAAAGAACATCTGAGCCTTAAGAATAAGATGGGCTTGTTGATTTGTTTAATTTCGTTGTTATTGCTACTGTTGTGAGCATATTGATTTGCTGAAGCCTGTACAACAAATTAAGATGAGCGCCCTAAGAGCATGAAAAGATAATTTTACGAAATAACCTTGTATTTTGCTCAATACAATTGATTCCACTTTAGCGCAGCTGAATTTGTTCTTGTCAATTTGCCATTTCAATTCTTCTCCTTTTTTAAGATTGGCCGCTCCTACTCTTGCTTAGGGGAAATTTATTTGAGCTCATTTGGTAATTCATTACAGCGCTTCAGAGACAGATTGTCACTTTGCTTACGTATTTCTACGTATGAAAATACGGGTAAAATACCCTTTTTGTAATTCAAAATAAATGCTCAACTTTGTATCGGGATATAAAAACATTAACGATTAATGGAATCAGCTCCCCCACGACAAATCTTTAGATTAAGGACAAATCTTTAGACAAGGCAATGGGCTATAGGAAACCGGAATCATTCACCGCTCGAATTCCATTCCTTCGTAGCACATCCGGAAGGGAGCTGATTTCAGGTATTACACTAACAAATAAAAGGGCTGATGCGTTTAGGCGTGTCCGCCCTTTTTTTAGGTCTGTAAAAAGCACATTTTAAACTTCAACCTGCATTAACTCACTTACTTCTGGGGTATCGCACTGATTCCATTTCATAAGTAGAAATTAGTGGTTACATAACATGAATAAGGTGAATATATAACCCTCTTCTTGCCTATAATGAACTTTGACGTCTTTCAATAATTGGTCCAAGGAAGCAAAATTGTCTTCGACTGCCAAATTGCAATTGCTTCCAATATTTACCTAAATTAGTTTAACCTTAGCCAGCACGAGAATGAATACAATCACGTTGTCTTTTGCGCTCTCTCTCACTTTAATAGTCTCCAATTCCCAAGCCCAATTCACGCTTGCAGATAACCTTTTGCCCTATACTTTCAATACCTCAGGTGCCGTTTATGGCTGCGGACTGAGTGCTTACGATGTGGATGGCAATGGCTGGGATGATTTAACTTTTGGTGGGAGCTTTGCTCCTCTTCGCCTATTCTTGAATGAAAACGGAATTCTAACAGAACATGATCTCGGGCTCTTCTTCGTTAGCGAAGTTAAGGCAGTGCTTTGGGCTGATTATGACAATGATGGTGATGCAGATCTATTCGTTTCACAGCTATTTGCCCAATGTAAGTTATACAGAAATGATGGAGATCTTCAGTTGACGGATGTTACCACAGAAGCCGGACTACCACTGGAAATAGCCGAAAACTGGGGTGCTTCTTGGTCTGACATAGACATGGATGGATTTCTGGACCTCTATTTATGTAAGTATGTAAATCCGAACAATGGCAATAACTATCAAAAACTAAATCACCTCTATTACAATAATGGCGATGGAAGCTTTACAGACATTTCTTTGCTTTCTGGAACTTCCGATGGATTTAAATTTTCTTTTCAATCGGTGTTTTTTGATTATGACCGAGACAATGACCCTGATCTTTATGTAATTAATGACAAATACAACCGAAATTCCTTATACAGAAATGAAGGTAATGGACTATTTACAGATATTGGTCAAGCCAGCTTTGCCAATATCATAATAGATGCCATGAGCGCTACAGCAGAAGATTTCAACGGTGATGGTTACCCCGACTTGTACATCACTAACAATAATCCGGGTAACGTTTTGCTGAGTAATATGCAAAACTCAACCTTCCAAAATCAAACTTCCATTTTTGGACTTCAGGTGCACAAAACGTGTT
>JBDNHP010000267.1:0-6798 GCA_041688765.1 Flavobacteriales bacterium | reverse complement strand
TCGAAAAAATCAATTTAAAATTCGCTGGAAAAAACTGTACTTTCCATCTAAGCGGATATTCGGTGCAGCAACTTCCCAAATCTAATATTGGAATAGTTCAAATCTATTCCAATCCTGATGAAATGGTCCAAATTATAGGAGTATAAGTCATTCTTTCACTCTCTTTTTGATCTCCTAATCCAATCTTGTAACACTAAAATCATTGATAGAACTGAATCCTGCGCGTATTATCTTGATTAGCTTTTCAATATTGTTTAATTATTTTTTTAAAAACTTAAACAAAACGATTGCCAATTGAATTATTTGTTTGATCTTTGTGTCAATAAGTTAAACAAACCGCAATATGTCAACCATAGAATTCAACAACCTTCTTTCGAGTAATTCTCAGTATCTGCGCAGTTTCGCCATGAAGTTTACTAGGGATTCCGAAGATGCAGACGATCTTTTACAGGATACTTTCCTAAAAGCATTCCGCTACAAGGATAACTTTCAGGAAGGAACCAATATTAAAGGTTGGTTGTACACGATAATGAAAAACATCTTCATCAATAATTATAAGAGGAAGATGTTCCAGAAAACCATCACTGATTCAACAGACAATAACTTTTACATTGATTCATCCATCAATCAGAGTTTTGATTCTATTTCTTCTCAAATCAGTGAGAAAGACATTTGGAAGCAAATTGATGCTCTGAGCGATGACTACAAAGTTCCATTCAGCATGTTTCTCAGCGGATACCATTACGATGAAATAGCAGAGAAGATTGCAATTCCGATGGGTACAGTGAAAAGCAGAATTTTTCATGCTCGCAGAAAACTCATGACCTCACTCCGCGACTTCCGTTGAGCAACAGGATAATTACCGTTTATAGAGAAGCACACTTCAATGCTGCTCATAGACTTCACCAGCCCTTGTGGACGGATGAAGAGAACAAAATCATTTTTGGCAAATGCAATAACCCACATTACCACGGACATAATTACAAACTCATTGTGGGAGTGACTGGTGAAATAGACCCATTAAGTGGTTACGTTATAGATATGAAGATTCTTTCAAAACTCATCAAAGATGAGGTAGAAGAACACTTTGATCACAAGAATCTAAACGAGGAATTATCTGAATTTAATTCGCTCAACCCAACTGTTGAAAATATTGCTGTAGTGATTTGGAATCGTTTGAGTTCTAAATTATCTCCAAGCCTCAAATTAAGTATCCAACTTTATGAAACTGACAGGAACTATGTACAATACACTGGTAATTAATAAAGAAGACAAAATTCGTATCGCAGAAGAAGGTGATGAGCATATATTCACCGGTGTAGATACGCCCATGCGTTCTGATGCTTTCAATCTCGATGATCAAAGCAAAATTGAAGGTATCGCTCATCATTTTGGCGCAATAATGGAGTTACTCGGGCTTGATTTAAATGACGATAGTCTGTCAGGAACACCTTATCGAGTTGCAAAAATGTATGTTTCAGAAGTTTTTTCTGGATTAAATCCTGCCAATAAACCTGAAGCTAAGCTTTTTGATAATAAATATCAATATGGTGAAATGCTAGTAGAAAAAGGGATCAGAGTAAATTCCTTTTGTGAGCATCATTTTGTCCCAATCAAAGGAAAGGCTCATGTAGCTTACATTTCCTCAGGAAAGGTTATTGGACTTTCAAAGATCAATCGAATCGTAGATTATTTTTCAAAACGTCCGCAAGTTCAAGAACGGCTTACTATTCAAATTGGTCGTGAATTGGAAAGAATTCTCGGAACTAAAGACGTAGCCGTCGTTCTTGATGCTTCACACATGTGCGTTTCAATCCGCGGAATAAAAGATGAAGGAAGCAGCACAGTAACTTCTTATTATGGAGGTCGTTTTCGAGACCAAAATCGCAAAGATGAATTTCACCGTTATGCCGGTCTTTGTTGAGTTTATTGGCTAAATCTGATCAGAAATTCATAATGATCTCCTTCCCCTAGCGTTTCAGCTTGTAAACCGCATTCTTGAGCTATATTCCTGAGGTTGTCTTCATCAATATAAACCCAAGGAAACTTTGAATAAAGGGATTTATACTCTAATTCAAAATCCACTTCTCCGTAATAATTTTCACTCGGAATAAGATAACTACCATCCTCATCTTCAAAAAGATAAATCAGGTCGGATGAATCTCCAATAATTTGGCCACCTGGTTTTAACAGTGTTTTCAATTTATTTAAGAGCAAATGCGTTTCTGAAAGTTTTCCCGACATGCCCAAGCCGTTCATGAGCATGAGGATGGTATCAAATCCATTTTGATCTTCAAATTCGAAAATGCTCTCTTTAACTATATTTTGAATCCCCTGTAATTTCATCACCTCACAAGCCCCTTCTGAAATGTCAAGAGAAACAACTTCAAAGCCTTTTTCTGTCAACCACTTGGAATGACAACCAGCAGCAGCTCCAACATCTAGAATACGTCCCTGGCAGTTTTGTAATGCAATTTGTTCCAAAACGGGCATTTCATCAAAAGTTCTGAAAAAACGAGAAGCCTTCATCCAGCCATCTTCCTCCCCATCAATCAGCACTCTAATGTTCGCTTCTTGGTCACCTTGGGCAAAGTCCAGCATAGCCGTCCCCAAAACATCGTCGTATTTTTTCTTCTTCGCCATTTTCGCCATTAATTAGAAGGGCAAAATTAAGTATTCCTCCTCTCTCTGTTTGATTAACTTTGCGGCAACATTTAAAGACAAGATTTTGAACAAAGAACATGACAAAGACTTCGCTTATTCTCTTGGGTGGGATATAGGTGAAAACCTACAAAGCCATGGTATTGAGGCACTTGATGCTGATTCTTTCAGCAAAGGACTTTCTGATCGTTTGAAAGGAATGGATCCTTCTATTCCCGAAGATGCTATGAAAGCCATTATACAATCAGGATTAAACAAAATACAACAAAAAGGAACAGAGCAATCGATGAAATCAGGAGTAGAATTTTTAGAATCCAACGCCAAGCGCGAAGGTGTGAAAGTAACGGACAGCGGATTACAATATGAAGTGATAACTGCAGGGACTGGCCCTAAACCAGGACCGAAAGATCAAGTTACTACCCATTATCACGGAACTTTAATTGATGGTTCTGTATTTGACAGCTCCGTGCAAAGAGGAGAACCAGCAACTTTCCCCGTGAATGGTGTGATAGCAGGTTGGATAGAAGCCTTGCAAATGATGAATCAAGGTTCGAAATGGAGATTGTTTATTCCTCCAGATTTGGCTTATGGTGGACAAGCTGCTGGCAGTATCGCCCCTTGGTCTACCCTTGTTTTTGAAGTGGAATTACTCCAAGTACATAATTAATGAATCGGACGAAGCAACTTTAATTCAAGTTGCTTCGTCTTCTTTATGTCGATGCTTGACCTATGAGAAAAATACTACTCGCCTCTTTTTTATCCCTTGCTGCTCTTACTGTTAGCGCTCAATTAGTAGTTGACAATACCATGAGTGTTGCAGACTATGTGCAGAATATTCTGCTTGGACAAGGGGTTACCGTTTCTAATATCACGTTTAATGGCTTACCGGGAAGCACTGTAACAGTTCAGGTAGGTTCTTTCAATAGCGAAAATTCTAACGTTGGAATTAACTCAGGAATGATAATCGCATCCGGTGATGTTGATGTGGCTGTTGGTCCAAATCAAAGCGGCAGTAACACTTTTCAGGTTGGTCCTTGGCCCGAAGGACAAGGCGTTTCTGATCCTGATCTACAACTTATCAATCCCGGTTTTACGCTCAATGACGCAGCGATATTGGAATTTGATTTCGTGCCTAATGGCGATACGCTAAAGTTCAGCTATGTATTTGGTTCTGACGAATATCCTGAATTTGTGAATTCATCTTTTAATGATGTATTCGGATTTTTCCTAAGCGGTCCCGGATTAAACGGCCCTTATTCTAATAATGGAGTAAATATTGCCCTCATCCCAGGTGGAAATCAACCTGTTACCATCGATAATTGCAATAATGGAAACGATGGAATTAATGGTCCTTGTGTGAACTGCGAATACTACAACTCTAATGGTATTGGCTGGTATGACCCCATGTGGCAGCAGCCGGGAATGGATTCTCTAACTTTTTATGACAATTATTACATGGGTTTTGATGGATTTACTGATCCGCTTGAAGCTTTTTCAATCGTTCAATGTGGTGAAACATATCATATCAAAATTGCGGTAGCAGATGCTGGTGATCAGGCGTATGACTCTGCCGTTTTCCTAGAAGAAGGCAGTTTTGCATCTAACAGCGTTGTAGAAGTTGATCTCGAAATTACCGTCGGAACAACCGAAGGAATTTTATACGAAGAATGTGGTGAAGCAGTGCTCACTTTCACTCGCTCAGCAATTTCCAATATAAACGTGGAAGACCTCGTAGTAGTGACTTATGGAGGACAAGGAATAAATGGTGTAGATTATACACTTTTGCCGGATTCAATCATTTTCCCAGTAGGAATTTCCACTGTAACATTCATTATTGATGCTTTTGATGATGCCCTTGTAGAAGGTGATGAATTAGTTGAAATGGATATCCTCAACGTTGCAATATGTAACGGGAACGGCGTCCAATCGTATTTTTCTTTTACTATCAGCGAAGTAACCACTTTGGAAGCAGAAGGTGCTGATTTGTACCTCTGTTATGGCGATGAAATTGAAATAGGACCGCTAGTTTCTGGCGGTTATGGTCATTATGTTTATGATTGGAATACCGGTGATTCGGATTCCTCTCTAGTCGTTTCGCCTTTAGTACCTACGCTTTACGAAGTTATGGTGTCTGACACTTGTGATATGACTTCTGTAACGGTAGAAATTTTCGTTAATGTTACTGATCCGGTTTCTGTAAATGCAGGTCCTGATCTCATTGTAAATTGTACTGAGATCACCAATCTGCTTGCCGAAATTGAAGGAGGTGTTCCTGATTTTATTTATTCATGGAACAATGGGAATTTAAATCTCGGAAATACTGATAATATAAACTTCAACACAGAAGTTAATGCGGTAATTACCATTAGTGTTAATGATGAATGTGGAAACGTAGCAACCGATGAAGTTCAGTTCACCGTCGTCAATCCTCTGATATTTATAAATCTTCCCGACTATGTTTATGCATCCTGTATTTCAAATAGTACTATTGAAGCTGAAGTAAGCGGTGGCTCAGGCGATCTGGAATTTGCATGGACAGTAAACAATCAAGGGAACTCCATTAGTAATGAAACTTCTGTGGAGTACAATGCAGAAGAAAATACTTGGTTGTTTTTTGAAGTTTCTGATGGCTGTGGAACCATTCAAAATGACTCTATCTTCATTGATACCAGCACTAATCCACCTTTGGTAGATGCCGGTGATGATATAAATGCTTCTTGTATCGATGTAAATACATTGTTTGCACTAGTAAGTGGCGGACAACCCGGATTCACTTATCAGTGGTTTGCTGATGGTGATTTAATTGGCACCGGAAATGTGATCAATTATCAAACCTATGAATCGATGACTGTTCAGGTTATTGTTACTGACGTTTGCGGTTTTGTGGGTCAGGATGAGGTAGATATCAATATTCCGAATAACCCTATGTTTTTAGAAGTTAGTCCTGATACTGCTATATGTTTGGGATCTACTATTGCTTTGTATGCCAATGCATGGGGGGGAGAAGAAGGATTTACTTACCATTGGCCTGATTTTGATGTTGAGCATCCATGGCTGCAAGACACACCTCAAGGTCCCCAAGAATATTTGGTTATTGCTACGGACATTTGTGGAAGAAGCAGATCAGCCACTATAAATGTTGATGTTCAATTTGTGAATGCCCATATTGAGCTAGAATACCTTACTGAGAATTTGGTTCAGTTTATCGGCTCCACATTCCCTGACTCATGTGAAACTTGTACCTATTGGTGGGAATTTGGCGATGGAGTAAACTCTGATCTTTTGGAACCACAGCATGAGTACTCCGGTTTGCAGGAATATACAGCCTCTTTTGAAGTAGAAAATGAAATTGGTTGCAGAAGCATTGCTTATGAAATAATCAATCCTCCTCTGCATTTGTACATTCCGAACTCATTTACTCCGGATGGAGATGGAAAAAACGATGTGTTTTTTGCTGTAGGTAGTGGAATCACGGAGTTTGAAATGTGGATTTTCAATCGTTGGGGCGAACTAGTATTTTATTCCAATGATATTAATGATCCATGGGTAGGAGGAATGAATGGCAACGATTACTTCGTTCAGGATGGAATTTACAATTGGACGGTGAAATACAAAGGTGTAAATCTTGAAGTATATCGAAGGGTAGGGCATGTGCTCATCATGAGATAAATCTTTGAGAATCTCGGCATCCTGCTATCTTTGAGCCATGAGCACAAAAGCCGGGGTCGTTATTAAAGGAACAAGCGCAAAAACGGGCTTTAGGCTCTTAACTGCGCTTTTTTTTATGTGGGGTTTCATTACTGTAATGAATGATCTCCTCATCAATACATTTAAAGGTATTTTTGAACTTACCGCTCAGCAAAGTTCAGCCGTACAAATGGCTTTTTTTGGTGCCTTTTTCATTGTTTCACTTTGCTATTTCTTAATTTCAGCCATTAGTGGAAAGGATCCCGTCAATCTTATTGGTTACGCCAATGGAATGGTAATCGCACTGGTAATTTGCGGAATTGGTTGCCTATTGTTCTATCAAGCTGCTAATAGTCATTTGTACAGCGATTTTTTGAGGGCCCTATTCATACTTGCCACGGGAGTAACCTTTTTGCAAATTTGTGCTAATCCCTACGCAGCCATCTTGGG